>CAZOIG010000067.1:0-13213 GCA_964579235.1 uncultured Gammaproteobacteria bacterium | reverse complement strand
CTCATGAAACGCTGAATCTTAATCTCTTTGGGGTCAAACTCGTGTTTAGCCGGTTTAACCTGCATCGAGTCTATAATCGCTTTAGACAAGCGGGCTTGAACTTGTTGGTCTTGTTCGCCCTCCTCTTTGGCGCTCCGAATGATCGATTTGAGATCTACCGCATCTTCATTGCCAAGGCAGAGTAACAACTGACCCTCAGTGGTTACTCTTACACGGTTACAGCTTGAACAAAAGTTATTGGTCATCGGTGAAATAAAACCCACTCTCGAATTGCTGTTATCGATCACATCGTAGCGAGCGGGACCGCCAGCTTTATCTACTTTGTTATCGGCCTGCAAACCAAACTCTTGATCTAATTGCTCTCTGATAGTTGCGCTACTCAAGCTGGTTGATGCTCGAGCATGGCTGTCGATATCGCCTAGGGGCATTTCTTCGATAAAGCTGATGTCTAATTCATTATCGACCGCAAAACGGGTCAAATCGATCACCTCGTGATCATTGACGCCTCGCAATATCACTGCATTTATTTTGATGCGTGAAAAACCCGCTGATTTAGCCGCCGCAATGCCTCGCAGAACGTCATTTAGCTCGCCGAAGCGCGTCATAGCTTTAAAGCGATCCGCATCCAGCGTATCCAGACTTATATTGATACGACTCATGCCCGCAGCATGCAATTGGCTGGCGAACTGATCCAACAGCACACCATTACTGGTCATAACCAGCTCTTTCAAACCAGGTAATGCGCCAAGTTCTTGAGCGAGTTGTAAAACGCCTTTACGTACTAGCGGCTCACCACCCGTTAGTCGAATTTTTTCTACACCGAGATCAACAAACGTTTTACCCACCAAAGCCATCTCTTCTAGCGATAGAACCTTGGCTTTCGGTAGAAACACCATGTCTTCGGCCATGCAATAAGTACACCGCAGATTACATCGGTCTGTCACAGACAGGCGCAAATAACGGATCGTTCGTTGAAACTGATCAACGAGCTGGCCCGTTGGGCTCTCTGATGTGCTTTGCGTTAACTCATTCATTGCGTAATTTTAAGTGCCACCTCACCATAAACTGCTGTTGCGAAGAGGCAGGAAGTCTAACAAATCGCCGCTCTTAATGGTGTTGTTTGCGCTTTGTTTAACTAAGCCGTCGGCCCAAGATAGTGACGACAACACACCGCTACTAAGGTTGCCGAATCGTTCAACCACAGATGTACCGTCCTCATTCGTGCTCAATCGCACTCGAATGTATTCATCGCGCGATGATTCGGACTTGTCGAAGTTCGAACGAACGCTAATCGCCTTCGGTAAACTCACCTTAACACCCTGTAGAGCCTGCAAGAGCGGAGCCGCCATTAGTTGAAACACCACAAAAGACGAAACAGGATTTCCGGGTAATCCCATAAACACGCTATTTTCGATTCGTCCAAACGCCACCGGCTTACCCGGCTTCATTTGAACTTTCCAAAAATCAAGCGTACCGATGTTTTCTACCGCAGGCTTGATGTGATCCTCATCCCCAACCGACACACCACCGCTTGAGATAATCAGGTCCGCCTTATCCGCAGCATCGAGTAAGGCTTTTTCAGTTGCAGGCTGAGTGTCTTCAACCAGGCCAATGTCAATCACTTCGGCGCCGAACTGTTGACAGAGAAGGTGCAATAAAACTCGGTTCGAGTTGTAGATTTGACCACTTTTCAAAGCATGACCTGGTTCTACTAATTCATCGCCGGTCGAAAAAATGGCCACTTTAAGACGTCGCCGTACAGCCACTTTAGACACACCGATAGAGCTGAGCAGGGAGATATCAACAGGGTTTAAAACTTGGCCTTGTGCGATAACCTCTGCGCCATGCTGTATATCCTGCCCAGCGGGTCGAATGTTATCACCCGGGTTTGGTTTGCTGAGTATCTGCACACTCGATTGCGGATTGGGGCCCGTTGAGCTTGGTGAGTCATCAAAGAACTGACAGTTTTCTTGAATAACCACACAATCTGCGCCTGCCGGAATAACGCCACCAGTAAAAATGCGTGCGGCCGTTCCTCTTTGCAACGGTTCTGGCGCTTGCCCAGCCGGAATACGCTGGCTAATTAGCAATGGAATGCCCGCATCGACTTCTCTGAAATCCGCCGAGTTAATCGCAATCCCGTCCATCGCACTATTGTTCTCTGGCGGTATATCTAGGACCGAATACACGGCTTGAGCACTGACTCGACCAAGCGCCTGCGCGAGAACAACCGTTTCGATCTCTTTCGCTTTAGCCGGGTAGGCTGCAAAAAATTCTTGTGCTTGCGCAACTGATTTCATGTGCGTGCTCTTCGCGCAGCCGTGTTAAGTATTGGCATCGGTGTGCGAAACGAAATTGCAAGGACGATGACGAGAATCGAGCTGCTCAAACAAAATGCCATTCCAAGCTGTCTTGCACGCACCAGTGGATCCTGGCAAACAAAACACGAGCGTTCTATTCGAAATTCCAGCGAACGCTCTTGATTGAACGGTGGATGTTCCCACGTCTTCAAGAGACAAGTATCGGAACAATTCTCCAAAACCATCTATCTGTTTATCCAGCAATGGGCGCAATGCTTCAGGCGTGCTGTCTCGACCGGTGAAGCCAGTGCCGCCTGTCGAGATAATGCAATGAATACTGGGGTCGGCAATCCACGCAGACACAGCCGCGCGCATCAAATACACATCGTCGATCACGATTTCTCGTGCCGCAAGCGTGTGTCCCAAGCCCTGCACTTGCTCGCTTAGGTATTGACCAGATGTGTCGGTTTCTAAAGTGCGCGTATCGGACACCGTCAAGACCGCGACATTCATCGGAGAAAAACTTGAAGACTTATTGCTCATAACGTGGTTCCTTATTTTTCAAGCTCCCAACGCGCAATCGCTAGGGCATCTTTGTCTTTTACGCCAAGCCAGGTTCGCTCACCATCGCCTATTTCTTTTTTCCAAATAGTCGCTTCGGACTTTAGATAATCCATGATGAATTCAGCCGCTTGAAAGGTTTCGGCGCGATGTTGACCTGCAGCGGCTACAAATACAATTTGTTCTTGTGAGCCTAGTCTCCCCACACGGTGCACGACGCGGGCGTCACTCACGCCAAAGCGGTGTATTGCTCGATCCACTATGGCCTGACACAGGTTTTCAGTCATGCCGGCATAGTGTTCTAACTCCAAGCCCTCTACGCTGGCGATGGTTTGTGCGCCAGCATTAGATTCAACATGCGAGCTGCCAGCCTCAACAAAGTCTCTGACCAAGCCAACAAAAAACACGATCGCACCTGCTTTAGTGTTCGCAGTACGGATCCGTTGATACTCCTCACCGATATCGAAATCCTGATGTTGGATGACAACGTGCATTATCCACCCGACACCGGTGGCAAAAACGCCACCTCATCACCTGGGCTCACTAGCGTCTGCCAATCGGCGTGTTGTTTATTAACCGCGACCAGTACCGTGCCATCAAATAAGTCTTCTTTGAGTTGGCTGGGTAGATCTAAAGCAACGGCTTCAGCTAATTGCTTAACCGTGATGTGCGATTCACCGCTCTGATACGTGACCCGACGTTGCCCAGCGGATTCGCTCAATTGTGCAAAAAATAAGACGGTAATCATGCCAATGCCCTGTTCATTTTTTTAGTCAATCTCAACCCAAACACCATCGTTCTCACGACTGAGCAGTCGAATTCCAGTCACCCGATTTGCCACCGCTCTTCGCCAGCAGTCGGACTTGTTCTATGCGAAAGCCTTTATCAATCGCTTTGCACATATCGTAGATGGTCAATGCAGCGATCGACGCCGCGGTGAGAGCTTCCATTTCTACACCAGTCTTACCGGTTGTGGTGCAAGTCGCCACTATTCGCAGCCCCACCTCTGAAGAGTCTTGATGCTCTGCGATATCAATAGACACTTTATCGAGAGGCAGAGGATGACACAGCGGAATCAGCTCAGAACATCTTTTCGCAGCTTGTATACCAGCGATGCGTGCGGTGGCCAAAAGATCACCTTTTGCAATATCTCCGCTCTTTATACGGTCTAAGACCTCAGAGTTCAAAACAACGATGGCTTGGGCTTGAGCGAGACGCTTGGTCGCAGTCTTGCCCGACACATCAACCATGTGCGCTTGGCCTTTAGCATCGAGATGCGTGAATTGAGTCATAACAAATTCGAGTGTTAGTAATGAGCAAAGTATATCAGCAGCTAAGGAATAAAAATGTGGCTTAGTTTGTGTATCAACCGCTATTTAGCCCTCAAGCAAGCACGGGTATTTGATTAGAGATTTGAACAGAGAATTGACTCAAATCAAACTAGGATGAAGCTCGAAGTTATAAGCTAAACCTCTTTACTTATCGCAAATATTACTCTTTATTTTTGAGCATATTATTTACAATTAACAGCAGGGCAATTATTCTGCGCGCGGGCTCAAATATCCGCCCTCATCGAGCAATATTTGCCTAGCAACTTTACTGAGCTATCAAACGAGACATTATGGCTGCCAACATTCGCGAAGAAGAAGTACTTTCCGTCCATCACTGGAACGACACCCTTTTCAGCTTTACAACGACCCGTGACCCGGGATTTCGCTTCGAAAATGGTCAATTCATCATGATCGGTCTAATGATCGACGGCAAGCCATTAATGCGTGCCTACAGTATCGCTAGCGCGAACTATGAAGAGCACATGGAATTCTTCAGCATCAAGGTTCAAGATGGCCCTTTGACTTCCATTCTGCAAAAGATAAAGCCAGGCGACAAACTGCTTTGCAGCACTAAACCGACGGGTACTTTGTTGGTCAACGACTTGTTACCGGGTAAGAATTTATACCTTTTAGCCACAGGCACGGGGCTCGCGCCATTTTTGAGCGTCATAAAAGACCCTGAAGTCTACGAACGTTTTGACCACGTGATCGTAACCCACGGTGTGCGTGAAGTATCCGAGCTAGCTTATGAAGAGATGATCTCAGAGCTGCCTGAGAACGAATTTTTCGGCGAGATGGTAAAAGGCAAACTGCTTTACTACCCATCGGTTACCCGCGAGGGCTATCACACTCAGGGACGTCTAACTGATGCGCTGGTAGAAGGCAAAATATCCGACAAGTTTGGCCTGCCGCCTTTCAATCTTGAGGACGATCGTTTCATGATTTGCGGTAGCCCTTCAATGTTGAAAGATTTTTGCCAGATTCTAGATGAGCGCGGCTTCAAAGAAACCCGTCGCGGGGTTCTGGGCGAGTACGTGATCGAACGCGCATTTGTCGAAAGCTAGTCGAGCCACCTGCAGTCGCAGCCCTGCACATAATTTGAGCTCGATTTAGGCGATGCCAGACTTCGCTAGCTCTACGATCTAAAACAAAAGGGGCTTGCTAGTCATCGTCGTAAAGGCTATATAAGCTGCTACAACAAGAACCAGCATCGCCCTTTGAAGTCTTTCAGAGGGTAGATCTCGCACATCCAAAGGTTACAAAATGGCATCAGCTTCTGGCTCGACCGCTCAGTGGTCCTCTCGTTGGGCATTTACCCTCGCTGCTATCGGCGGCTCAGTTGGGCTCGGCAATCTCTGGCGTTTTTCTGCTGAGGCGGGCAACAATGGTGGTGGCGCCTTCATTGCTGTATACCTAGCATGTGTAGTCCTGATTGGCATCCCGACGCTCATGGCTGAGTTCCTTATCGGTCGGGCCGGACGAAGCTCCAACGTGGTCGGCAGCATGCAGGATCTCGCGACGCGCTCGAGTGTTTCCAAGCACTGGGCCTTAGGTGCATGGATTGGCATGCTCAGCTCATTCCTGATTTTGAGTTTTTACGCCGTGGTAGCCGCTTGGGTCATGGCCTATATTCCCAAATTTTTAATGGGCAGCTTTGACGGACAAAGCGCGTCTGAGATCGCCGCGCAATTCGACGCTTTAATCGCGTCTCCCGCTGCCTTAGCGCCGTACTTTCTGATCTTTTTGGGCCTCGCAATCTGGCTCGTCGGTCGCGGCGTCAACCAAGGTTTAGAAATGGCTGCGCGAATTCTCATGCCCGCTTTTTTCGTACTGCTGTTCAGCTTAAGCATCTACAGCCTGTACATGGGCTGGGAATCAAACGGTACCGCCAAAGCACTCTCATTCATGTTCGCACCCGATTGGAGCAAAATATCAGTCGATGTCGCCGTTAGTGCTCTAGGACAGGCATTTTTCTCGATTGGCTTAGGTATGGCCATGATGATCGCCTACGGCAGCTATTTACCCTCAAACATTAACCTACCCAAAAGTGCCTTGATCATCGGCTTAAGCGACACCGGCGTTGCACTATTGGCGGGGTTGGCAATATTCCCTATCGTTTTTCACTTTGGCTTGGACTTCAACGCAGGAGCGGGGCTGTTTTTTCAAACCCTACCGATCGCCTTAGTCTCCACACCAGGTGGTAACTTGGTTGGCGCAGCGTTCTTTTGTCTGGGTTTCTTCGCAGCACTCACAACAGCTCTGGCCTTATTAGAGCCGAACGCTGAGTACCTAAAAGAAAAATTCGGTTTCAGCAAAAAGCAAGGTGCTCTCTACGCTGGTTTAGCCATAACGGCGGTTGGGACAGTTTGCTTATTCAGCATAGAATTTTTGGACTTTCTGGACGTCGACGTGACTGCGACAATCACTCTACCCCTAAGTGCCTTGCTGATTGTCCTGTTTGTGGGCTGGCGCCTCGACAAAGTCATTCTAGATGGCCAGCTTGGTGATGACGACAAAGCACTAGGGCGGTTTTTGGCCATGATGATACGTTTCGTCGCCCCAGCGATGATCGCCACCATTCTGTTTGCTGGCATCGCCAGCCGTTACTTTGCTTAAGATGCTGTTCTGCGCCTATGATTCAATTTCAAAATGTATCGTTACGGCGTGGTGAAAATCTACTTTTCGATTCCGCTAGCTGCCAAATACACCCCGGTCAAAAAATTGGCCTAACGGGTGCGAACGGTAGTGGAAAATCCAGCATATTCGCCTTACTTAAAGGTGAACTACTGCTCGATACAGGTGAAGTCAGCATACCTTCCGATTGGGTGATGGCCCACGTGGCGCAAGAGGCACCCGCCGACGAGCGACCCGCAATCGAACATGTTTTAGACGGCGACAGCGAATGGCGCACACTTGAATGCAAATTAGGCGATACCGAGCATCCTCGCTTTCTGAAGTACCAGACTCGCTATGAAGAGATTGATGGCTACTCAGCTCGTAGTCGTGCCGCACAACTATTGGACGGCTTAGGTTTTAAATCGGACGAAATCGAAAAACCAGCTCAGGAATTCTCGGGCGGTTGGCGAGTACGCCTGAATGTGGCCAAAGCACTGATGTGTCGCTCTGATTTGTTATTGCTAGACGAGCCCACCAATCACTTAGACTTAGACGCCGTGCTGTGGCTCGAGCGTTGGTTAAAGCACTATCAAGGAACTCTAATTTTGATTGCTCACGATCGCGACTTTCTCGATCAGCTCACCACCCACACACTGCACATAGAAAATCAAAAAGCCCGTTTGTACAAAGGCAACTACAGCGCCTTCGAAAAAATTCGAGCAGAGCAACTGGCTAACCAACAAAGTGCGTTCGACAAGCAGCAACGAGAAATCGCCCACATGCAAGACTTTGTGCGACGGTTTCGCGCTAAAGCCACTAAAGCATCGCAAGCACAAAGCCGCTTAAAGGCATTGGAGCGGATGGAGCAAATTGCCCCAGCCCATGTCGATTCACCGTTCGAGTTTTCGATCCCTGAACCAGAAAAACAGCCAAGTCCATTAATCAGCATTCACGATGCTAGCGTAGGCTATGGTGAGCAAACCATCGTGCAAGACATCGATTTTGCGATGTCGCCAGGCGATCGAATTGGACTAATCGGCCCCAATGGCGCGGGTAAATCAACTGTTATTAAGCTCCTCTCCGGCGAGCTAAAACTGCAAAGCGGCAACTACCATAAATCCAGCGAGTTGAAGATCGGGTACTTCGCGCAGCATCAAATCGAACGACTACAACTGGAGCATTCGCCGCTTGAGCATATGCGCATACTGGACGACGAGTCGAATAACGGCCAAGCCACAGAAAACCAACTGCGCCGATACTTAGGCAGTTTCGGTTTTACCGGCAATAAGGCCACGAGCAAAGTTGGGCCGTTCTCAGGCGGAGAAAAATCACGTCTGGCGCTAGCATTGCTTTGCTATGAAAAGCCCAACCTACTGCTGCTTGATGAGCCGACCAACCATCTTGACATCGATATGCGTCAAGCGCTGGCAGTCGCCCTGCAAGACTATTCGGGCGCGGTCATACTGGTGTCTCATGATCGCCACTTGTTAAAGGTCAATTCCGACACCTTGCTATTGGTCGCTAATGGTCGCGCACAAGAGTTTAAAGGCAGCGTTGATGACTACCCAAAATGGTTGGCTGAACACCAGCGTGGTAACTCTGCAGATCAGTTCACTTCGACGCAAGAAGCCAATACCGATCAAGCCGCTGCAGCGGTAGAGAATTCGGCCCAAGCAAAAAAGGACCGCAAGCGTCTTGAGGCGGAAAAACGCGCCGCGATGCAGCCTCTGACTAATCGTCTAAAGCGGTGCGAGCGAGAAATGGAGAAACTCAACCTCAAGAAATCCGAGATAGAAGCCAAGCTCGCCGATAACTCTTTGTACGAAGAGGAGCGTCGCGATGAGCTTCGAGACCTACTAACAGACCAAGCTTATGTGCAAAAAGAGCTAGAGCAGGTCGAAGAAGAATGGTTTGGTGTGCAAGAAGCGATTGAACAACATCAATCAACAGCATAGCCAGCTACGCAAACTACACAGCGACTAGGCGAAGATAGACTCATGAGCACAACAACATATTCTCACCTAGTCTTTGGCACTGGTTTAACCGGCGGTTTCTTACTTGGTGCACTTAAACACGCTGGACTAAATGCCACAGCCTTGGCAAGACCAAGTAATGCAGGCATTTGGGAGCAAGGACTAGAACTCTCAGATTACAACGATAATCATTGTCAGGTAGAGGCGCCAGATCGAATCAACCAAGATCAAGCTCACCCATTCGACATTATTTGGTTAACCGTCAAATGCACGGCTACCGATGCGGTTGTAGAGCAGCTCAAAGCATTTGTTGGTCCTGAAACCTGTATAGTCTGCTGCCAAAACGGGTTTGGCAGTGATCAAATTATTCGCACAGCTTTCCCCAACAACAGGGTGGAAAACGCGATCGTTGGCTTTAATGTAGCCGCTGCATCGCCGGCTCACTTACGTCGCGCGACCGAAGGTGACTTCGTGATTAGCAAAACGCTCGCTGACGCTTATCAGCTCGATTTTGGTAGCGACGTCATGCCACTGCAAATTAGCGAAGACATGCTGGCATCGCGCTGGGCGAAGCTTCAGCTCAATTTAGCCAACGCGGTGAATGCCCTCGCTAATGTTCCGGTAAAGACTATGCTGGAGCAGCGCGCTTACCGTAAAGTCATCGCAGCGATCATGCGTGAGTTACTCTTAGTGGTTGAGCGAAAAAACATAAAGCTACCCAAGGTTGCAGCCGTACCGGGTAAATGGATGCCCTTGTTGATGACCCTGCCTGATGGCATTTATTCAGTTATCGCACAGTCAACTCTGGCAATAGACCCCAGCGCGCGCACGTCGATGTGGTGGGATTTGAAAAACCAGGTAGGCACTGAAATTGACTTTATCAATGGCGCGGTCAGTGAGGCAGGCAAGCAACTTGGTATAGCGACACCAGCCAATGACGCTTTGATTAATTTAGTCAAAGCGGTTGAGAACGGCTCACAAGAGCGCTCTTGGACTGCTGAGGAGTTCTACTCTTTGATCGTCAATTAGGCATCAATGCCACTCAATGCAAGTAAACTAGTAGCATGAACGAGACTACCCAAAGCATAAAGATTGTCGGCGCCGGTACGGTGGGTACCAGTTTGGCAGTCTTATTTGAAAAACAAGGGCACACAGTTCAGTTAGTAACGCGCGACATCGATGCGACTCAATCTCGCCTAAAACAACACCTACAAAGTATTACCTTAATCCAATCAAACCAAATCGCTAGATCTGATTCGCCCTGCATTTACATTTTAGCAGTGAGTGATTCGGCGATACGCGAGTGTTGTGAAAAACTTGCGCCCTACCTAAATTCGCACGATGTGGTCACTCATCTTTCAGGGGCTCTGAGCTCACAAGAACTCGAGGCCGCCATAGAGAGTGGCGCGAGCATTGCGTCAACCCATCCCCTGAATACGTTTCCAAACCTCGAAGCTGGTTTGCGCCTTCTGGGCAATAACGATCACAATACGCCGCTCTTTTGCGAAGGCATGCCTGCGGCATTAGAGCGCCTTAAACCGTTGTTTACAAGCGTGGGGTTCGAATACCAAACAGTCAGCGCATCAAGCAAAGTGCTGTACCACGCAGCGTGCGTGATGGCCTGCAATTATTTGAACAGCCTGATAGACGCGAGCACAGAATTGGCAGCAAACGCAGAGGTTGATAAAGACACCTTTGCTAAGGCGTTGATGCCGATACTTCGCGCAACACTCAATAATATTGAGCAGCAGGGTGTCGTATCAGCATTGAGTGGGCCAATAGCGCGCGGCGACTCACAAATGATCACAAAGCATCGCCTAGCTATTTCAGGGCTTAATGACGGCAGCACTAGGCAAGTCTTTAATGCTTATGACGCCCTAGGCCAACATACCGTAGATATGTTGGCGCGAGCTGAGTTTCTTGCGCCCGAAACAATTTTGGACTTAAAACGGGCGTTCGATACTGATTCTGATAGCTGAACTCTCTACCCGAACTCTCTACCCGAACTCTCGACCCGAACTCTCGACCCGAACTATCTATCCTTATGTAATTGCCCAGCCTTATGCAATTTCAATTTTCTGGGCAATCAGCGACTTCCATTTGTTTGGCCCAGTGGTGTGCACTGAATCACCTTTAGTATCAACGGCAACGGTCACCGGCATATCTTCAACCTCAAACTCATGAATGGCTTCCATACCGAGTTCTGGAAAAGCCACCACACGCGAATTTGTAATCGCTTTTGAAACCAAATACGCCGCACCACCTACTGCCATCAGGTAAACCGCGTTGTGCTTGGCAATGGAATCTATTGTTGCAGGACCGCGTTCGGCTTTACCTACCATTCCAATCAAACCAGTTTTTTCGAGCATCATGTCGGTAAACGTATCCATGCGCGTGGCAGTGGTAGGCCCAGCCGGGCCAACTGCTTCGTCTCTCACCGCATCAACTGGACCAACGTAATAGATAAATCGATTGGTGAAGTCGACACCATCTGGCAAGCCCTCACCGCTCTCAAGCAATGATTGAATGCGCTTGTGAGCAGCATCGCGGCCAGTGAGTAGTTTGCCAGAAAGCAAAACAGTTTCGCCCGGCTGCCAGTCCAACATATCTTCCTTTTTGAGCGTGTCGAGATTCACTCTGCGTGCGCTTGGACCTACATCCCAGGTGATTTCAGGCCAATCGCTTAGCGACGGCGCCGTTTGTAAGGCCGGCCCGCTGCCATCTAAAACAAAGTGTGCATGGCGAGTCGCCGCGCAGTTTGGAATCATCGTCACAGGCTTAGACGCCGCATGAGTTGGGTAATCTTTGATTTTGACGTCCAAGACAGTGGTTAAACCGCCTAAACCTTGCGCGCCAATGCCCAGTTGATTAACCTTTTCATACAACTCGATGCGCAACTCCTCTAAGCGACTATTGGGGCCACGCTTGATTAAGTCTTGAATATCAACTGGCTCCATCAACACCTCTTTAGCCAGCACTGCTGACTTCTCAGCGGTACCCCCTACTCCAATACCCAACATTCCGGGTGGACACCATCCAGCGCCCATTGTAGGCACTGTTTTCAATACCCAGTCGACTAAAGAGTCACTTGGGTTGAGCATCACCATCTTTGATTTATTCTCGGAGCCACCGCCTTTGGCGGCCAACTCGATATCAACCTTATCACCTTCGACTATTTCGTAATGGATCACCGCTGGGGTATTGTCACCCGTGTTTTTCCTCGCGCCTAAAGGGTCAGCCAAAATTGATGCTCGTAGAATGTTGTCTGGGTGCTTATACGCTCGGCGCACGCCCTCGTTCAACATGTCGGTGAGCGACATCTCAGCGTCCCAGGTCACGTCCATACCAACCCGCGCGAAAATAGTCACGATGCCCGTGTCCTGACAAATCGGACGTCGCCCCTCGGCACACATGCGCGAATTAATCAAAATCTGTGCCATAGCGTCCTTAGCCGCAGGCGATTCCTCTTTTAGATAAGCCGAATGCATGGCGTCGACAAAGTCTTTTGGATGAAAGTAAGAAATAAACTGCAAAGCGTCGGTGACGCTGGCGATCAAATCGTCTTGTTTTATGGCTGGCATAGTGAGAGCTGTATAGAAATAAAGGAAATGGGTATTAGAAGTGCCCGCGACGCGTCACGCGCTACAGAACAATCTTTTCAGTCTTGAGTTTAGCAAATGAATCGAGTGCAATCTGCATTAAGCGTTAACACGGCTGGTATTCACTGCTTTTAATCTGTTTTTCCGCTAAAATCACCGTCCGTTTTTGCTTCGACCTCTAATATTGATAAATGCGTACTTCTAAATATTTGCTCGCCACCGTGAAGGAGACCCCTTCCGATGCCGAAATCATCAGCCACCAATTAATGCTGCGTGCAGGCATGATTCGCAAGGTCGCTGCGGGCGTCTACAACTGGCTGCCCTTAGGCTTACGCGTCTTACGTAAGGTTGAGCGTATAGTGCGCGAAGAAATGGATGCTGCTGGCGCGCAAGAGGTTTTGATGCCAACCGTACAACCTGCTGAACTTTGGGAGCAATCGGGTCGCTGGGAGCAGTACGGTGGCGAGTTGATGCGCCTAAAAGATCGCCATAATCGCGAATTCTGCTACGGACCAACCAGTGAAGAAGTCATTACTGCTTTAATCGCTAACGAGATCCGCAGCTATAAACAGTTACCTGCGAATTTTTATCAAATTCAGAACAAATTCAGAGACGAACGCCGCCCACGCTTCGGGGTGATGCGCGCACGAGAATTTCTGATGAAAGATGGTTACTCTTTTCATCTGGACGACGACAGTTTACAGAGCGAATACCAAGCCATGTTTACCGCTTACTGCAAAGTATTCGATCGAATCGGTCTGCAGTATCGCCCTGTCGAAGCCGACACCGGCTCAATCGGCGGTAATAGTTCGCATGAATTTCAAGTGCTCGCT
>CAZOIG010000066.1:0-2818 GCA_964579235.1 uncultured Gammaproteobacteria bacterium | reverse complement strand
TCGATCGCATAATCTCGATAGGCCGTAGTAAATATGGCGCGCGGTTTATTGCTTAGGCTTTTATAAAATTCATTGCCTTTTAACACTGGCATTTGTATGTCTAAGAACAGCAAGTCGACCTCTAAGTCTTTTATAACGGCGCTGGCTTCAACCGCCGAGGCACACGATGCCACCAATTCAAAGTTGGGCAGCTTGGCGATGTGAGACTCAATCAGCTCTCTAGCTAACTCTTCGTCATCAACCACCATGCATTTGTAGGTTTGGCTGCTTGTGTTCATCGTCGCGCCAAAGCAAGTTGAATAGTGAACGAGTCGTTGGATTCCTCAACGTTCAACAGGTGTTCGTCTGGGTAAAGTAGCGCGAGCTGCTTTCGTAAATTCTCGAGACCTACTTTATCTTGCTCTGTATTTTTATTCGAAAGTTGCGCCTTGCTGTTGCTTGATCGCACTTGAATCACATCTTCTAAAACATCGATACTAAGACTTACCTGAGCTTGGCCAAGTTCATTGGCAGTACTATGCTTACAGGCGTTTTCTAAAAGTGTTAACAGTATCAGCGGCGCAATGCGGGCTGCTTGATCAGAACTTACCTTAAGCTCGACATTCAACCGGTCTCCATACCGCAGCTTTTCTAAGCCAATATAGTTTTCGAGCAGTTTTATTTCCTTCTCAAGCAAAACATATTGCTCGGTACAACGGTACACCACGTAGTCCAAAATGTCGGATAGTTTTTCGATCGCCAGAGGCGCTTGATCCGACTTCTTTAACGACAACGCGTAAATGTTGTTGAGCGTGTTGAATATAAAGTGTGGGTTTAACTGGTTGCGCAAGGCCTCTAATTCGGCTGATTTCTTTTGCTCTTTCCAAAGCAAGGCTAGCCTTTGTTGTTTGTAGAAGTGGATTGCGGTAAGCAAAACACTCGGAAAAATGTACAAAGGAAGCTTCGAGAAAATGATGTAGCGGGTGGTCCAGAGGGGGTTCAGTCTTTGCCAGATAGTTTTGTCGCCAAAGTTCTTTAAAAAGGTTGTGTAGCTGTCTGGATACATCGGTTCCAGATAATAAAAGCGGATCAAGATACCGATTTGTGCCAGAGCGAAAACCAAAACTAACAAACTCACAGCAAAGGCAAGGTTCTTATTGGTTTCAAGAAACTTGGGTACCAGAAGCTTTAAAACAACCACAGCTATTACGAACTGAATGCTTGTGGTCAACCCCGCTGTCTCGATCATCTCACGGTTGGATTTATAAGCCTCCCAATGTGGGCCAGCATTGAGTAAAAACACTGCAAGCCAAAATAAAGCCAACCCCATCCATGTAAGGGACCCGCTCAGTTTGCTGTTTGCTGTGGTGTTGTTTGGGTTTGAAGTGAGCATGCTCATTTATTGTTCCGAGTACTCTTAGGAGTACTCTTCGTCGTACTCAATGCGAGGCTGTTGGAGGGCTTGCAATTGTCTTGGGCAAATATAGCGCAGATCTTACCGAATGCTCTAGTTTGTCGATAAACCAGCCATTATCGTAGACGAATCGGGTAGCTAGGTTGAAGAAAGTTCGGAAATTATCGTAAACCTGCTTAGTCTATTAAATGCAGGCGTTTGACGAGTTTTTTCAGTATTGCATTAGCAAAGCACTACGTTGCGTGTCTCCAACAACACACACGTACTGTCATGAAAAAACACAATTTATTGTTCGCGACATTCTTCGCGCTCACCCTGTCATTGCTTCACCACTCAATAGCCGTTGCTAAGCAGGCTGACCAGCCCGCTGTATTAGTGACGGGCGCCACCAGCGGTATTGGCAAGCGGATTGCTGAAACCTTAGCGCAGAGAGGTGTGTTCGTTTTTGCCGGCGCACGCAAGCAAAGCGATATTGATGCGCTTAGTCGAATCGAGAATATGCAGGGAATCAAGCTTGATGTCACTAAGCCTGCAGATATTGAGGCGGCGGTTGATCACATTCGAAAATCAAGTCGCGGTTTGGATGGCCTCGTTAACAATGCGGGCGTTTTTCTGCACGCGCCTTTAATTGAAGTGTCCGAAAGTGATATGCAATTCATCATGGACGTCAACATGTTTGGCCCGTATCGCATTAGCAAGGCATTCGCGCCGTTGATCATTGAGTCCAAAGGGCGAATTACCACAATCGGATCGATCGCAGGATTATCTCCGGGCGCTTTGTTTGGGCCTTATGCCATGAGTAAAGGTGCTTTACAAACCTATACCGACGCGCTTGCTAGAGAGCTTTCAAAATTTGATGTACAGGTCAGCATTGTTGACCCAGGAAATTTTCGCTCAGACATCATGCAAAACATGAAAAAGCGGACTGAAGACCGAAAAGCCCTATATCCAAATAGTTTGTATCACGCAGAATTTGATCGCCTAGCTGGGTTTACAGAAGAGGACCGTTCACGGCACGCAGAGCCTACTCCGGTGGCCGAGGCGGTGTATGACGCGCTGTTTTCAGACGCGCCAAAAGTTCGCTACATGGTAACCCCAAATCAACGTGAAGCGAGCATGGTTATGGGATCAATGATTAATCGTCTCGTGCAAATGAATTACAACCATGACTTTTCTCTAACTAGAGACGAGTTGGTCAATATTTTGGACGACAGACTCCAAGCTATCAGTGGGCAGAACTAAGATGCGAGCCTTGCCCTTTGTTGCTAAATTGATCGAGGTCACGATGAGAGTAAAGCCGCATGAGCAGCGCACCACCATCGTGGCCTTTGGTATAGCGCTGTTGCTAATGGCAAGCTATTTCGTTTTGCGCCCAGTGCGAGACGCTATGGCAAGCGACTGGACCGATACCGAGGTCAGTTTTCT
>CAZOIG010000065.1:0-1740 GCA_964579235.1 uncultured Gammaproteobacteria bacterium | reverse complement strand
CAATGCGGTTGCCGATTTCATTCTCTACCTGACTGGGAAAGATCCGGGATTATTGCTGCTTGGTAGTGCAGGTGTACTCATATTTGCGTATGTCGTCAGATTTTTTGCGATCGCGGTTAGTACTGCAGATGCCGCTCTTGGAACCGTATCACCGAGTTTGCCTATGGCCGCGCGTTCGCTTGGAAAAACGGCCGGTGGCACGCTTCGCGCTGTGCACTTCCCACTCGTTCGTGCCTCCATTGGGTCTGCACTTCTACTGGTTTTCGTCGATAGTGTAAAAGAGCTACCGGCAACCATTATGTTGTCATTTCAACCGACTTTGGCAACGCGCGTGCATGCAAAAGCGTCACTAGAAAATTTATCCGAAGCTGCGCCTGCAGCACTGATAATTACGCTTGTTGGCCTGGTTGCTGTAATTCTTTTAGCCAAAGCGAACCGATAGGGGTTGCAAGGGGAGAATCCTTTCGCTAAATGGCCCCGTGTGCCCCTATAGCTCAGCTGGTAGAGCAACTGATTTGTAATCAGTAGGTCCGCGGTTCGAGTCCGTGTGGGGGCACCATTTCTCATAAATTTTCGATAACGCTTATACTAAATATGAGCATGCGTTTAAGGGTCTTGAGGCGATGACTTGGAGGCGGCTCTCAGTTGTACGAGAGGGTTTTGTTTTGTGGGAGTTGTCAAAAAAATGACGGCCGCATGATGCGTAGGTCACCTGTTAAGTTTTGATCCTCTCTGTCTCTTTAGGCTGCTCTCCACAGTTTGATCTGAGAAGTTTGTTTGCCTAAGCGAAACCAAACAAAGACGAAAAACAAATGGGTTAGCGAAGCTGCTAGCACCGCTACAATTGGTCAACTTGCTTAACTACAAGTCGAACACTCAAAACGCCACTAGGGTATGCTCTAGGCCCTTTTCGACGTGGCGCTTAAGTGCGGCAGCGGCAATGTCTGGATCTCTATCAAGGGCTGCCTCGAACATTTCACGGTGTTCCAATACTGCTTCGTCGCCGCGGTAAGTAAGGACAAGCATTTGATAGCGGAGGTATTTGTCAAAAAGTACTGCATGAAGCGACAGCAAGTTCCTGGATCCGCAGGCAGAAATAAGCGCTTGATGAAACTCCCAATCGTACCGCTTCCAGTCTTCCTTTTGAGTATCATCGCCAGACAGCATCTTTTGCTCCATCAAATGAAGCTTATGATGAGCGGCGACAAGATTACCTTCCCAATCGGTGTCACCATTGGCGATAGACAGTCGCAGAGCATGGCTTTCAAGCAGCACGCGCAAGTTAGCGATCTCGATCAAATCTTCGCGCGACACGTCTGTTACGAAGAAGCCCCGTTGATCTTGAGCTGCAACAAATCCCTCACTGGCCAACCTATTCAGGGTTTCACGAAGCGTTGACATGCTCGCTTCGTAGCGTTGTTTAAGCCCATCAAGTTTCAGTTTTGAACCGGGGGCTAGCCGACCAAAAATGATGTCTTGTTTTATGCTTTGGTATGTCGTCGCGCCGACGACGTTTAGTGATTTCGCCATATTCTTTGTCTGACTCTCAGCTCTTTATCATTTGATTTAGCCCATTCACTGGAATTTCACAATTCCATATAAAATCAGGTAAAATAAAAAACATCAGATATTATTGCGTTTCGCAGAAAACCAATGCAGACTGCGAGGCGACTCGACAGGTTGACGAACGGAAACGCCTAAATGACGAAAGAAACACGCATTGCCGTGGTAGGGTTTGGC
>CAZOIG010000064.1:0-2294 GCA_964579235.1 uncultured Gammaproteobacteria bacterium | reverse complement strand
GTACAAACATCGTTTGCATATTTGGCTGCCTCCAGTTCTGCGTGGCTGTTATCAAGAAACGACAAACCCAACATCGACGACGAGTCATATAGAGCACAACACTGCGCTACACTGCCATCCGAGTTAATCACCATTTGATTGAAACGCAACTCACAATCGTAGTCGCTTTGCTGATGTTGCTTTAGATAATTTATATGCGCTTTTGGGTCGTTCAGTAAGTTCGCGTACACCAGTTCTTGAGTTACCGCTTCGTTACCTTCAGCCAGTAGCAAGAGCTTATCTAAGGGTTGGTAAAACGCGTCGATAGGCGAAAAAAAGAAACCCAGGTCAGCACACAAATCAGCCATCTCTTGCTGGTCAGCCAAATTACTTTTATAACGATGAAAATTGACCCAGACGTTAGTCGTGGCGCCGTATTGATCAAGCCAAACACGCATTTTTTGCAAGTTCGCTTTGACCACCTCGACATCACCACCGCTGTGGGTTTGTTCGTAATTGCTTTGCGAAAAGCCCGAGAGAGAGACCTTAAATTCGCTCGGATTCGCAGCGATCGAGCGCTCTAAGTACTTGTCCTTAATATTAAGGTTACTGGAGAGGTGAGAGCTAAAACCAGCTTCGTGGATTAGCTTAATAAGCTGGTCAAGCTCTGGGTGCAATAAGGGTTCGCCCCAGTTATACAAACGAACTTGCGGTTTAGAGCATGGTGTTTCAGCCTTTATTTTGTCAATAATGTTCTCGAACATTGCGAGCGGCATCATGCTCTTAACCCGCAATGGATCAGAGCTATTGCCGACCGGGCAACTTGGGCAGCGCAAATTACAGGTACCGGCAACATCAATGGTGTAGATGTATTCATTGCCCTCACGCGGGCTAAACCGTTTTAATGTGCGTTGCTCTTTGGAGTCATATACTTCAGGCTTTAGGTAGGGACGCGGACTTATACGATGAATAATCTGGTTCAATTCGGCATCATTAGGCTCGAGTTGGTTGGCGCGTTTTAACCAGACTAAAGCATCCTCCCAATACATGGCGCGATACAAAGCCATGCCTAGGGTTCTGGCACTATTGCGCATTCCGGGTTCGTCCGGTTGCGCTTCCAATGCAGCGGCCACCATCGGCGCGCCACCTCTTACATCGCCCGAATGAAGTTTGATCAAACCGAGATTGTGCTTCACGTCAGTTCGATCAGGAAAGTCTGCCGACAGTTGTTGATACAGTTCGGCGGCAGTCGCTAGATCACCCGCTCGGTGCGCGTTCACGGCGGTTTGCATTCGTTGGTCAAAAGCGTCTTGCATGAGCGTAGTATCGCAAAAATAGTTAGATAGTTGTCTGGTTAGCTGAAAAAAGCTGTGCTAACCTAAAACCAGTAAGAGCGGGGTAGGGTGAGTTTGCATCGGCCCGCGACGAATGTCACGTGGGAGCGCAATCATGAAAGTCAGGAAATCCACAACGAAAGAGCTTTTGAATGAGAGCTCAAAACAAAGCACGCGGATTCTAAAGCAGAGTTTGTTGGGCTCGGCGGTTACAGCTTGCCTTTTTGGCGGCCAAACGCCGACAGCAATCGCTGGGGATCCGGAGCTCTGTGTTGTTGGCACGTATTATGACGGCAGTCGCTGCATTCCAGCTCGGGCGGGCTATTTTGTAGCCACCGTCGGCGCGACAAGTGACACACCATGCCTCGAAGGAAGATTTCAACCAAATACGGGAAGGAGCTCTTGCTTAGACGCTCAAGCTGGCTTTTTTGTTGAATCAACAGGCAGCTCATTTCAAACTATCTGCGCGCCTGGAACATTCTCGGCAACTGACGCCGCGCTATTCTGCGAAGCGGCCAGTGAGGGCACTTTTGCGGCCATAGACAACAGCGAGCCTGACAACCCTAAAGGTGCGACCGCTGAATCACCCTGTCCAGTTGGTCGATATCAACCGGATCGAGGCATGAGCTCTTGCATAAGCGCTGAAGCTGGTTTTTTCGTCGATTCGCCTGGTAGCCCCAATCAAACGATTTGTGAAGCGGGGACGTTTTCAAATGTAAGCGGCTCAACGAAGTGTGAGAACTCTGGGGTTGGGCGATTTGCAGCTCAAGACTTAAGTAACCCAGAAGACCCGAAGGGGGCAACAATCGCCTTAGACTGCCAGGCCGGCAGATATGGTCCTTTAGAAGCAAACCCATTCTGTGAAGATGCCGCTGAAGGTTTCTTTGTAGATATTGAGGGTGCTAGTGGTCAATCAGCCTGCATTCCTGGCCGCTTTGCCGATGTTGTTGGTTTGAGCTCATGCAAACTAGCTGATGAAGG
>CAZOIG010000063.1:0-5012 GCA_964579235.1 uncultured Gammaproteobacteria bacterium | reverse complement strand
GGTTGCGCCGTCCAATGCGCGACTGCATTCGCAAGCTATAGCCAGAGTCGATTTTATGAATGTAGATAATCTGATCTGCATCCAGTGCGCCTAAGTGCAATGCCTCATTGGTGTGCTCAGACAACACCTTCATTTGCGTGTTAGCCAAAGACACTAAATCAACATGCTCTAAAGCCGTAGCGCTGACCTCAAAAAGCTTAAGCGTTATGGAATATCGATCCGCCTCACCCTCTTGAGCAACATAGCCCAACATTTTCATGGTTTGCAGGAAACGGTAGACCGTGCTTTTTGACATCATTAAGCGCTGCGCCAAAGCCGTCACGCCTATGTCCTTTTGTTCGCCCAAAGCCTGCAAAATCCCGAACACTTTCATCACTGATGAAACCGGGTCAGGTTGCTTTGTCTTATCCATAATTTATGCCCTACACGGTGAACCGTGAATTAATTTGCTCGTGCATTTAAACACGAAAGGCGTATTTTTTGAAACAGCCGTACATTTTTTTTGAAACAAAACAGCTGAGTGAATGAGCCGGCCAGAAACCAAATTTGTTTTATAAAACATTGTTTCAATTATGTTTGAGGTGCTGTTTTGATTTTGCTAGTATTTGCGGCCAGTCAGTACTTCATTGCGATTTAAGTCGCTTCTCTCGGGTACTGCTCAACTAACGAAAATGCAATAGCGAAGACTCATGGTTTTAGATTCATTCAATTTAGAGGGCAAGGTCGCCATCGTCACCGGCTGCAACACAGGGCTGGGGCAAGCTATGGCATTGGGCCTAGCCGAGGCTGGCTGCAGTATTGTTGGCGTAAATCGCAGCGCCCCGACTGACACCATGGCTTTAATGAGCGAACACGGCTTTAAGTTCTTAGATATCCGCGCGGATCTATCCAAACAAGTCGGTATCGACTCGATTATTAAAGACACTGTGGCCGAATTCGGCAAGGTCGATGTATTGGTCAACAATGCGGGCATTATTCGCCGTGAAGACGCCATTGATTTCACCGAACAAGACTGGGATGACGTGATGAATGTCAATTCTAAGTCGCTGTTCTTTATGTCGCAGGCTGTTGCAAAACAATTTATCGCCCAGAAATCAGGCGGAAAGATAATCAATATTGCGTCTATGCTGTCTTACCAAGGTGGTATTCGGGTGCCTTCTTATACCGCCTCTAAGAGCGCAGTAATGGGGGTGACCCGAGCAATGGCAAACGAATGGGCCAAGCACAATATTTGCGTTAACGCGATCGCACCCGGCTACATTGCGACTAACAATACCGAGGCTTTGCGAGCAGATAAAGTGCGCAATCAAAGCATACTAGAGCGAATTCCAGCCGAACGCTGGGGCGACCCAAGCGACGTGGTTGGTCCTTGCGTATTCTTAGCATCAAGCGCAGCCGATTACGTTAATGGCTTCACCGTAGCAGTTGATGGCGGCTGGTTGGCGCGCTAACCTATTCAATCGTTTAGATTGCGTTGTTTCGACGCAATCACGATAAAATACGAAATACAAGGCGGCGCCTATGATGGCACCCTCAATAACTAACGAAAACCAACGAAGGAACTAGACATGTTTGTACTCAATAAAGATGTTGAAATGGAAGACTTAGGCGATGGCCTAAAGCGCAAGATTCTTGCAAAAAGCGACAATATGATGGCGGTAGAAGTACATTTTGAAGAGGGCGCAGTTGGCCCCATGCACAACCACCCGCATGAGCAACTAACTTACGTGCTGTCTGGCGAGTTCGAATTTACGATCGGCGACGAAACGAAAATCGTTAAAGCGGGCGACACAATGTACAAAGAGCCGCTCATTATGCACGGCTGCAAATGCCTGAAAGCCGGAATATTGATTGATAACTTCACGCCAATGCGCGAAGACTTTTTATCCTAATTCGTCTTAAGCCGTTACTGGCTAAACCCGAACAAAAACAACCGAGTTAAATTTTGACCCATATCTAAGCTTGCCGCTAAGACCCAATAGGAGAAGGCACGATGAAAATTGCACTAATGATGGAAAACAGCCAAGCGGCTAAAAACGCGACCATTCTTAAAGAACTGACTGGCGTGGTTACCCCTATGGACCACCAAGTTTTCAACGTTGGTATGAGTGATGAAAACGATCATCACCTGACCTACATCCATTTGGGAATTATGGCGAGCATCCTGCTCAACAGCGACGCGGTTGATTTTGTTGTTGCCGGCTGCGGCACAGGCCAAGGCGCCATGATGTCGCTGAACTTACACCCAAATGTTAATTGCGGTTACTGCTTGGACCCTTCAGACGCGTTCTTATTTAATCAGATTAATAACGGCAACGCTTTGGCTCTGGCTTTTGCCAAAGGCTTTGGTTGGGCAGCAGAATTAAACGCGCGATACATCTTTGAGAAAGCATTTACTGGAACACGTGGCGAAGGCTATCCGGTTGAACGCAAAGAACCGCAGGTTGCCAACGCAGGCATTCTCAGCGAAGTCAAAGCAGCAGTCACTAAAGAAAGCTATATCGACACTTTGCGTTCGATTGATCCTGAGTTGGTTAAAACTGCGGTGGCTGGACCACGCTTTCAAGAATGCTTTTTTGAAAATTGCCAAGACCCAGAAATCGAGGCATTTGTAAGAGGCTTACTCGCTGATCAGGCCGCTTAATCGCGCCGCTGACTGGTGCCAGCCATGAAAAGAACTTCCTCTAGAAGCGTTCAACTCTTAGCCATCGGCTTATTCGCCATAACGCTTGCCAGTTGCAACAACCCCGATAGAGTCAGAGTTCTAAAACTGGCACACACGATGGACACGACGCATCCTGTCCATCAAGCGTTGCTGTATCTTAACGAAAGACTCGAGGAAGTCTCCAACGGCAAGATGCAGCTGGACGTTTACCCGTCTGGGCAATTAGGCACAGAAAGAGAGCTCATCGAATTGCTCCAAATCGGTGGGCTCGCGATGGCGAAGGTCTCGGCCAGCCCGCTTGAAGGTTTCATTCCTGAAATGAAACTATTCAGCCTCCCCTATCTATTTAACGATTCAGAGCATTTCTGGAAAGTTCTAAACGGCGACATCGGCCGACAACTCCTGCTCGCGGGAGAGCAGTATCGTGTGCGAGGCCTAGCCTACTACGACAGTGGCAGCCGCAGCTTTTACTCAACTGAAAAACCAATTAGATCGCCCGCTGATTTACCGGGAATGAAAATTCGCGTGCAAAACAGCCAAACCGCAGTTGCTTTAATCAAAGCGATGGGCGGCTCACCTACCCCGGTTTCCTTTGGTGAACTTTACACAGCGCTGCAACAAGGCTTGGTCGACGGTGCAGAAAACAACCCTCCGAGCTTTTACCTCTCAAAGCATTTTGAAGTCTCTAAGTATTTAAGCTTGGACGAACATACGTCGGTGCCTGACGTCATCATTATTGGCACCCCCGTCTGGAATACGCTGTCTGATCAAGAAAAAGCTTGGCTGCAATTCGCAACTGATGAATCGGTATTGCGTCAACGCGAGCTATGGGAAGCATCCACGCAAGAGTCCTTGGATGCGGTGCGAGAGGCGGGCGTGGAGATAATCTACCCCGACAAGAGCAAGTTTAAAGAGTCAGTACAATCCTTGTACCAAGACCTAGGGAGCTTGCAGCCATTAGTTGACAGGATTCAAAGCAATGACTGATTTACTAAAGCCGATCACAACGCTCGCTGATTCAACAGAGAAGCTACTCAAAATTCTGCTCATCATTTTGATGGCACTGTTAGTAGTGAATGTAACTTGGCAGGTTGTGACCCGTTTCATCCTACCTGAACCCAGCTCATTTACCGAAGAACTCTCTAGATTCGTGCTGATTTGGATAGGTCTACTCGGATCTGCGCTTGCCTATAAGGCGCGGATGCACCTTGGTGTAGACATATTGACCAATAAGCTCGAAGGTAACCGCAAACTCATTGCTGACATCAGCGTGCATCTCTGTGCTGCCTTGTTCGCGATTCTGGTATTGCTTATCGGCGGCAGCAACTTGGTGCAAGTCACATTTGAGTTAAAGCAAGTCTCTGCTTCACTCGGCGTAAAAATGGGCTACGTGTACTTAGCTTTACCAATCAGCGGCGTGCTAATCATGCTGTACAGCTTGTCGTTCATTATTCAGGACATTCAAGCGTTTGGCGCTCAGGGCAAATAGCCCAAACCAAGCAATACGCGATTTATAACGACCACTAAGGAGCATACCGAGCATGGAACTTTCTATTATTGCGCTTCTGCTGAGCTTCTTAGTGCTGCTCATGCTCAACGTGCCAATCGCAATCGCGATAGGGACCGCAACGCTGTTTACCATGCTGTTTACCATAGACGCAGGAGCAGCGGTGACAGTAATTGCTCAGCGCATGGCCGCTGGCATCAATAGTTTCGCCTTGCTGGCGATCCCCTTCTTCATTTTGTCGGGCTATCTGATGGGACAAGGCGGTATCGCAAGCCGTCTGATCGAGTTCGCAAAAGTCTTGGTCGGTGGTTTACCAGGCGGCCTTGCCTTTGTTAACGTGATCTCTTGTGCATTATTCGGCTCGATCTCAGGCTCCGCTGTCGCAGCGACCTCAGCCGTTGGCGGATTCATGGTGCCTGCAATGGAAAAGGAAGGTTATAACAAAGAATTCAGCACGGCCGTCACCGTTACGGCATCCACTACGGGCATGCTCATCCCGCCTAGCAATATTTTAATCGTCTACTCATTAGCCAGTGGCGGCGTATCGATCGCAGCACTATTTATTGCTGGGTATCTACCAGGAATACTAGTGGCTCTGGCATTGATGGTTACTTGCGGTATTTACGCGCGTGTTAACAACTACAGCCGCGGTGAACGCATTTCGGCAAGTCAGGCTTTCCAAAAAACACTGGATGCATTACCAAGCCTTCTGCTTATCTTCTTAATCCGTGGTGGGATTATCGCTGGAGTATTTACACCGACTGAAGCAGGTGCCGTCGCTGTTGTATACGCCCTAATCTTGTCGACGTTTATCTACAAAGAGATTTCAATAGATCAGCT
>CAZOIG010000062.1:0-2065 GCA_964579235.1 uncultured Gammaproteobacteria bacterium | reverse complement strand
AAAACAACCAGGGTGTTACGGAAACCCAAGCCGACCAAAGCAAGACTGCGATAATCATGAGCGCGATAACCAAGCCACCTCCACGCGGAACCGAACCCACATGTAAGCTACGATGATTAGGCGTATCAACCTGCGCCCGCGCCGCCAAAACTGTGGTCAACTTCGCAATCAAGACGGCCGAAACCAAGGTCACGACAACAAGAATAAGCAAAGTAGAGAGCAAGTAGGACATGGTTTAGCAGAACTCGTATAAATCAATTTGTGGCACTAATAAGGGGGCACTGTCAGGGGGCACTAACAGGGGGGCACCATTGAAGCGCCCTATTTGAGGCGTTAAGCCCCCAGTATAGCGCCAAATGGGGTAATGGCTAATGGATATGCCGACTCACCCAAGCCTAAATCTGTGCAAGAAAAAACCTATATATCAACACCGATTACCGGCCGAAATTCTCTTGGAGTATAGCCAAAGTCGCGACGCGCAGCCGCATCACTGTAGCTTAAGTCTTGATTCATGCGGTCCGCCATATCCGCTGTGTACTCAAAACTGCTTAACGCCGCCGCCGTTTTTAAACTAGCCCGCATCAACCAAAGAGGAACCGAGAGAATTCGCGGTGACCGATTAAGACTCTTAAAAACTCGCTCCACCAAGCTTCGATAACTGAGCGTTTCGCCACCAACAAGAGTATAAGTTTGCCCGAAGGTTGTTGGCTTATCGAGTACGCTCAACACCGCTGACACTAAGTCATCAGCGTGTACCGGTTGACGCAAACCCTCTGCTCTGCCCACCAGCGGCATAAAACCGAAGCGTTGGATGGTGTGGGCAATCTTGCTGATGTTTTGATCGCGTTTATAGCCGTAAATCATTGACGGCCGAAACAGCGTCACGGCAAGACCTAGTTCAGCGCCAGCTCTACTTATTGTTTGCTCTGCATGACTCAATAAATCAATTATTTCCCGCTCTTTAGGGCTTTTCGTACTGCGCTTGCCTTTTATGCTCGTCGACGAAAACGCAACAACACGCCGAGCACCCAATTGCGCTAAGCGCTCTAAATGCGCCGCAGTGAGTGTCCATAAAGGCGCACAATGAACAACCGTAGTGACTGTCGCCAAATCATTAGCGACTTGGGCCGACAGTTCTGTGTGCAAATCCCAATCAAGCACCTGCCAGTCTTTCGCCGAGCCTGTGGATTCACGCATGGCTTCAGGTGAACGCGACACCGCCACAAATGGCGTTCCGTTGTCCGCCAATTTCTCACACAGCGGCAAACCCACGATGCCGCGCGCACCGGTCACAAGGATCATCTATTCGCCTCTCTCAGTCGTGTTGGGTTGCAATAAAGACGAGACTCGAGCCTTGAGCGCGCTTAATTGGGTGCGAATCACACTCACCGTCGCTCGCAGTACGAAACTGCTGTAGATGCCAATTTTGGTTATCGCGCGTACGATCCACGGGTATTGCTGGCGGTAGTGGGTGTCGAAAAAACGTAGCATGCCCGCGTGCAAATTCCACAACACGCCGATTGGTCGTGATTGTGAGCTCACACCTTTTGCATGAATCACGCTGGCTTTTGCCACAAACGCTATCGGCACCTCGGCGGCTTCGCAGCGCTTGCACCAATCTAAGTCTTCACAGTGCATGAAATAAGCCTCATCCAAGACGCCTATCTGCTGCAAGGTGGAGCGCCGTATCACCATAAAAGCGCCTGAGATTGCTGGCACAAAGCTGTTTCCTTCCTGAGCGTGAGCCTGACCACCGAAGTCGAAATCCTGAGCCCACTCGGGTAAATGGCTGGGTTTTAGCAAACGGTGCAGAAATGCCATACGGGCAAGCGCAGATAGCGGCGTTGGAAATCGCCGTCTTGATGTCACCTGATTACTGCCATCTGCGTTCAGTATTCGACAACTCGCCGCGCCAATTGACTCGTCTTGCTCCAGTGCTTGGAGAATAGTTGGCATGGTTTGTGCATTCACCAAACAATCTGGATTCATCAATACGGCGATGTCTTCTTCGAATTCTCGTAAGACTTGATTATTGGCTGCTGCAAAGCCACGGTTCTCGCCATTT
>CAZOIG010000061.1:0-5414 GCA_964579235.1 uncultured Gammaproteobacteria bacterium | reverse complement strand
CGTCCGTACCGCTTTGGTTACGGTGTGCTAGACAGTAACTTGAATGGCAAAGTCGATGCTGGGGAGCGTAAGGTTTACTTCGAATTCAGTGATTACTCCACCTCGTACATCTTTTATGAACACACTGAAGGGCAGCTAATTACCAACTAGGCAATTTAGTTGCGAGCTCACATTCGCAACTAAATTGATTCGGCAAACCCGTGTTTATGACACAGTAGCCGCGATCGCTGATTCAAAAAACTGCAGAGACTCTTGGATCATGCTGTCGTAAACATCCATATCCTCCCGAGTGATGCAGTGCCGCGACTCAGCTTTGTGCACCAGCTCGCAATTGGCTAAGTCGGCGCAAAATGCTTGTGCTGCTGGGGTGTCGACTAATTCATCGATACCCGCCGTAAACAGTTTAACTGGAGCGCTGATTCGAGACTTGTGGTCAGTGCTTTGAATGTACTCGGTGGACTGCATGGTCTCTTTAATCCACTTAAAAGTGGTGCCACCCACGCGCAAACCAGGACGCTCAGCAAACAATGCGCTTTGCGATTGAGCAAGCTCAGCGTTGGCATTGCAGCCAGTTGCCACACCTAATTCGAAGCGCTCGCCGGGCCAATCGCTTTGACCTGGAGCGTACAAAGCCCCTAAACCAACAGCTGTCGCTAATTTAGCGAGGGTATTGGTCGTATCGTAAGGAAAGTCGCCGGTGTTGATCTTTATCATCGGTACGATCAGCGCAAACGCATCGACATCGACTTGATCGGTTAGGGCCATACGCACAGTGATGTGAGCGCCTTTGGAGATTGAATAGAAAAACAATGGTAGTTCAGGCGAATCCACAGACTCAGCGAATTTCGCAAGATCGCCAGCCAGTTCAGAGTAGCTTGTGACATAACCTTTCTCTGGATTACTCAATGCGCGCCATGAGTCGCCCTGCCCGCGATACTCAATAGCCGCCACGCTGAAACCCGCCTCGTAGGCTTGGCTTATTTCGCGCATGATCATCTCAATGGTGCCAGTATAACCAGGCACAACGATAACCATACCCTTCGGCTCAGGATGCTCGATCAGACCTGTTCTGAGTCGTACATTTGGCTCTGGCTCAAAACTCTGCCACTCCCAACCTTTTGGTGCTGGGGTGAGCTTGCCCTCCAAATACTCTCGTGCATCCGCTTTTTCTTGTTCGCTAAGCTGTCGATATTCATGACCACCAAATTGCAGACTCAAAAACGCGAATGCCCAAAGGCCAACCACGACTGCAATAAATGAAAACACCAAACGTTTTAACCATTTCATTTTGACTACCCCTATTCTTATTATTCTATGCGCTTAGACTCTTTAGCGATTGTTGCACCGGTGAGCGTGAAGCATATAAGCAAACTAACAAGCAAACTAAGCGATGATTGCTTTGGTCTCAAGATATTCGGCCAAACCACCCTCGCCCCACTCTCGACCATTGCCGGATTGCTTGTATCCACCAAACGGCGCATCGACTCTAAAATACCCGCCCTGGATGAAGCATTGGCCTGCGCGCATTCGTCGTGCAATGACTTCAGCGGCGGCTTTATCTTTAGCCCAAACTGCTGACGACAAACCATATTCCGTATCATTGGCTATTTGTACGGCTTGTTCGATATCGTCATAGCACATGATGCACAGAACTGGCCCAAATATTTCTTCGCGGGCGATACGCATAGCTGGTGTGACTCGCCCAAAAATCGTGGGTTGAACAAATGCGCCTTGTTCAATGCCCACGGGGTAGCCAACGCCACCGGCAAGCAACTCAGCGCCTTCTTCAATGCCAAGCTTGATGTATTCGTCAACCATGACCTTTTGACGCATCGCTACCAAAGGCCCTACAGTTGTCTGGGCGTTCTCAGGGTCACCCGTGACATGCGTAGCCGCGACAGCTTGGGCAATAGCGCTCACTTGCTCATAAGCCTCGGCTGGAACCAACATTCTGGTCAAGGCATCGCAAGTCTGACCTGCATTAAGGAACACATTATTCACTCCATACTCAACTGCAGCGTATAAGTCAGCATCGGCGGTAATGATGAACGGCGACTTGCCGCCCATTTCTTGGCATACCCGCTTAATAGTGGGCGCTGCCTGTTGTGCTACAGAAATCCCAGACCGACCAGAACCGGTGAACGACACCATGTCGGCAAGCGGGTGGGATGACATCATAGGTCCAATGTCTGCGCCAACACCGCTAATTAGATTAAATACGCCTGCGGGTAGCCCGACTTTATGAAAAATCTCAGCCATGATGAAGTCGACCGTCGGAGTCTCTTCGCTTGGTTTTTCAACCATGGTGCAGCCTGCGGCAAGTGCTGGACCAACCTTGCCAAGCATTTGCAACAATGGGTAGTTCCAAGGGTTAATTAGCGCACACACTCCAACCGGCTCTTTGATGATGAGCATGCCCTCTACACGCTTCTCTTCTTCCGTTTTAAGGGCTAGATCCGCAAAGTAACGCATGGCCTCGATCGGCCCATCAATTTGCATTTCGGCGGCTTGATGTCGTGGCACACCAAGCGTTGCAACATGTGCATCAACAAAATCGTCCACTCGATTTTGCATTTCGTCCGCTGCAGCCAGCATTAATTCGCGACGTTCTGCTGCACTGGTTTGCGACCAAGAATCAAAAGCCTTATGAGCCGCCTCGAACGCAGCATCAACGTCTGCCTGATTGGCATTCGCCACGCGCGCTACTAACTCCAAGTTGGCTGGATTGATCACGTCGGTATAGGTTTGACCCTGGGCTTTAAGCCATTGTCCACCAATGTAAAACTCGTTGAATTGTTGCGTCATAGCTGTATTGTCAGTCTCGGTTTGCTGCGAAATCCGTGCTTAAGCATTGATGTACGTCCTATCTCAATCAACCAATGCAATGTGTATATTTCCGACATTATCGTTTGCGCAATGCCAAATTGTATGGAATCAATAATCTTGCCGATTAGCCACGACGACTTCTGCACCACGCTCTTCGGGTTCGTCGTCAGTTAAGTCGTCAGGAAAGCCATGCCCCAAAACCTTCACTCCGGCTGGCTCCTCATAACGGCGAATAATATTGGGCGATAGCTCGCGCTCACCGTACTGCTTGATCGCGTCTTGAAACACGCTAACTAACATTGGAGAAAACTCTAGAGGAACACCATGTTGAATCGACAGATCATTAAACAGACCGATGTCTTTCAGCACAAGGTCCATAGTGAAATTAATATCTCGACTGCCGTTCAGTATCACTTGGGACTCGGTCTCATGTACAAACGATGTCCCCGATGACGCTTTAATCGCCTCATAGGCTACATTCATATCAACACCCGCTTTTTGCGCTACGGTTAAGGCTTCAGCGCAGGCGACCAAGTTCATGGTCGCTAAATAGTTTGTTAACACTTTTAAAAACGACGCTGATCCGAGCTCCCCAGTATGGACGACGCGGCGACCCATAATCGTCAAAATGGGTAAGACTCGATCGAACGCCTCTCGCGAGCAACCCGCAAAAATAGAGATATTCCCCGTATCAGCTCTGTGGCAACCCCCAGACACAGGACAATCTACCGGCATCGCGCCAAGTTCAGCTACTCTCTGACCAATGCGTTTTATTTCATTTGAATCGGTCGTGCTCATTTCAAGCCAAACTTTGCCTGCTGCCAGCCCGCGAATAACACCATCTTCAGCCTCCATAACCTGCGCACAGGCGGCAGGACTGGGTAGACAAGTGATGACCACGTCGGCCCACTCAGCTAACGCTCTCGGGCTTTGTGCGCTGAGCGCGCCGCGCTCACAAAAACTAGCGACTTTCTGTTCATCGAGGTCACGCACCATCAGTTGAACCTTGTTACGAAGCAGGGTTCCGGACAGTTTGGAGCCCACATTACCAAGGCCGATAAAGCCAACTTTTAATTGCTGTTCATCCATTGTAAGAACCTTTTGGATTGTGTGTTTAAGATCAATAAATCGACCCGCGTAGCTTACTCTAAGCATTGAAGCACCACAAACACCACGTTCGTTTCTTAGCTAACTTTGAGCACGGCTCGCGGAGTTAATCCAAGATACATCTAGAACGAGCAATTCTCTCTACGAATAATCTAAATATCTGGTCGTTTATCCCGCCTCGCGGTGTTGAGTGGAGCTATACAGTGATAAACTTGCGCCCCTAATAAGTCTACTCTTTTGTCCTAATGAACACTTTTTTAAGCTTGCTAGAAGAAAAGCAAGTTCTACTCACCGACGGCGCCACAGGTACCAACCTATTTGCCTTAGGCTTACAATCTGGCGACTCACCTGAGTTCTGGAATACTGACCATCCAGAACGTGTTGCAAAGCACTATCGTAGCTTTATCGACGCGGGTTCAGATTTGGTTTTAACCAACACATTCGGTGGTAATTCATTTCGTCTTAAACTTCACAATGGCGAAAGCCGTGTGGCGGAATTCAATAAGGCCGCGGCAGAAATATTGGCTCAAGAAATCAAAGACAGTGGCCGAAAAGTTGCGATTGCCGGATCGATCGGCCCAACTGGAGAAATTCTCGAGCCAAGCGGCACCACAACGATAGACGAGGCTGCAGCTTCCTTCGAAGAACAGGCAATGGCACTTGCGGACGGTGGCGCTGATGTACTTTGGATCGAGACCATTTCTTCGCGAGAAGAAGCTATTGCGGCCGTACGTGGCGCATCCAAGACTGGTTTGCCGATCGTATTGACCATGAGTATTGATACAAATGGGCGTACGATGATGGGCCTTACTCCAGCTGATCTAGTATCGCTACAAGCGGAACTTGATGCGCCATTAACCGCCTACGGAACCAATTGTGGGCTGGGTGCCGCAGAAATTGTGGCCGCAATCGTGAATATGCAGACCGCTGCAAAAGCTCAAGGCGTGAGCCCAATTATGGTCGCGAAAGGTAATTGTGGAATACCTGAATGGATAGAGGGAAAAATCGCCTACAACGGCACTCCCAAGTTGATGTCTCGATACGCTGAAATGGTGATCGACGCAGGCGCAAGAATAGTCGGGGGTTGTTGCGGAACAACGCCTGAGCATATTGCTGCTATGCGCAATGCCATTGACCAACATTTAGGCAACGCGGACACTAAAAAATCTCCCTCGTTGGAAGAAATCGAAAGTGACTTGGGTGAGGTATCAATGGGAGCCAAAGCACAATTGGCTGGTGACTTAAGTGTGGAGGGCGGCTCGAATACCGGAAGTACCAAGCGAGAACGTCGCTCTAGACGCCGCTAGTTCGAGCGACACGCTTGTTAAAGCGTTGCTAAGCTCGCATACAGTTAGGGTGTTTTATTGGCGCCTTAGTCCTAGTGATCGGGACAGACTTAGCCTAGAAGAATGGTTTAACCCGCGATCCCTGCGAATTCAAAGGTTTTAACCTTTTCCGAGCGTCGATTCAGACGCTGGCTA
>CAZOIG010000060.1:0-2971 GCA_964579235.1 uncultured Gammaproteobacteria bacterium | reverse complement strand
CCCAAAGCAAGCGATGTCACCGTCGGCGGCAAGGTGTATCGATACACCTTGCCGCCGACGGTGACATCGCTTGCTTTGGGTTCAGACGACAAAGCAGTGATCATAGAGCCCCTAAGCGCTGTGAATGCTCAGGTGGAAACTCAGGCGGAAGCGGGCATTAGTCAGCTTAAGCTAGCGTTCTCACAGAATATTTTCACTGCTCAATTGGAGCAAAGCACCATTGAAATTGATGCTTTGAGCCCATCAAAGTACCTACTTTTAGAGGCAGGTAGTGACAGAGAGGCTAATACCCAAAATTGTGGGTTCGGCTTGCAGGGCGACGACGTTGCTGTGGCTATTGATCAGGTCAGTTATGACGAAGCAACTTTTTCCATTTCGCTGAATGTAAGTCAAAGCAATGGGCTTGGTGCTGGTGAATACCGACTTATAGCCTGCGGCAATCCTTCGATATTGGGCTTTTGGGGAGATGCCTTGGACGGCAATTACGACTTACAAGGTCGAAATGATTTGATTGTTGATTTCACGGTAAGCGACGATGTTTTTTGCTTTCCAATTAAAAACGAAGCTCAGGCCGTAGTGCTAGTTTGCTTATAAGGTATTGCTCGACGCACCCACTTACACCGATGAAGGTGTCTACTGTAACGCTATGAAATTAAACCGTAATTTAGACTATCTGGACAAACTTACCATGCCGATCAAACGACTATGTTTAAGCATCTTACTCTGTTTTGCCTCGTTGAATCTGAGCCACGCGGCCAGCATTACGATTTCAATTGAGAATCAAAGCGGAGACGAAACTGATTTTGAGTTCGATGCGCCCTATGTGTCGTCCTGGGGAAGCAGAGGTAGTCTAAAGTCGCAGTTTAATTTCCCAGCTTCGATTGAGGTAGATAGTCAGGGCAATGTATTTGTACTGGATCGGCTAAACTTGCGTGTTCAAAAGTTTGACCGAGACGGTAACTTTATTTTGTTATGGGGTAAGGGGGTAATTACCGGCATTGCGGGTGGTTTAGAGGTTTGTACTGCCGAGGATCTTGCGAATCAGACTGTGAACAATTGCTCGCAGGGACGCACAGGCAACGGGGTGGGTGAGTTCAGTAGCCCAAGGCAGATCGCGCTCGACAGTTCAGACAATGTCTACGTAGCCGATTCAGGCAATGACCGAATTTATAAATTCTCAGGGGAGGGTACCCTGTTAGACACGATTGGCATCAATCTTACGAATTCCAACTTTCCCTCTGTAGGCCGCTATGGGCGAATGGATTCTCCAGCCGCGGTTACAGTGGACGCGCAGGGCAATATTTACGTGGGGGAGTTAAATGGTGCCAGAGTCTTAAAATTTGATAGCTCAGGTAATTTTTTACTAACGTGGGGCTGGGGCGTGGTGAATGGTGGCATGTCATTACAGGTGTGTGCTGCATCGGATGAAAGCTCATGCAACCAGTTCGCTCGTGGAGGCTCTGGTACTGGCCAATTATCTTCCCCCAGTGCTATCACCATAGATGATAGTGGCAATGTGCTTGTGACGGACACGGGCACTAGACGCATCCTAAAATACAGTCCACAGGGCATGTATTTAAGCGCGGTTACGGGCGACGCGCCGACTAATAAAACTATTTTCAGCCCACTTATCGCCAAGTTTGTCTCCAGCGGTGAGCTGTTCGTACTTGATTTTGAGGCCTCTGGCCGACTCAGGGTGTTGGATAGCAATGGTGGTTTGAAAGCCAGCTGGCAATCCAACGTCGAGGAAGTTGGGAACCTTCAGGCTTCAGACTCGGCTCGTGCCACGTCAGGCGAACTCTATGTTGGTGATGCCGGAACCAATTCGATTCGGCGTTTTTTATCAAATCCTTTTGTGCTAGACGCCCCAGACGTTGACGACTCTGATGGCGTCAGCAACAGTATGCTATTTGATCAATTGCAGGGTCTTAGCTACAGCATTCGGCAGAGTATTAAGCCGGGTTGGTACTTGAGTGACATACAGTGTACGGGCGCGAACGCCAGTACGGTAACGATAGGTCAAAACTCTGTTTTTGAATCTGGAGATCGGCAAGTGACCATTTTACTCAACTCGAGTGAGGACGTTCACTGCACCTTTGTAAACAACAAGACAAGTCTCACAATACGTAAAGAGTTCGAGAACGACTCGGGTATGAACTTTGGTTTTGATCTCGCGGCAACCGATCTGCCCATTTTTCAAGACGTGCTTGCAGCACAGGGTGACGAAGCTGGAGAGGTGCGCTTTGCGCATGGTTTGCACACTGACTCTCAAGGGAATGTGTGGATCGCTGATACAGAGAACATGCGGATTCAAAAGCTCGATTCCAGCGGACAATTTGTGCTAGCTGCTGGGCGTGGCGTGAATACCGGTGCAAATACATTTGAAGTGTGTACCGCTGCAACCAGGCCTTGTTACGCTGCTTTGTTATCTAGTGGGGCGGCGGCCTTCAAGACGCCGCGTGATATTGCAACCGACGAGGCTGGTAACGTATATGTGCTTGAAGGAAGTAGTTCCAATCGAGTGATGAAGTTTGATTCTAATCTGAACTTTTTGTCTTCATGGGGTGTTGGGGTAAACACCAATTCGACCACGGATTTTGAGCTGTGTGTTGCGCCCTTGGGTTCTTGCTTTACAGGAAGGTCAAGCAGCGTGAGTGGGGGCATGAGTTCTCCAGATGCGATTCACTTGGGTGAGTCAAACGAATTATTTGTTGCGGATACCCTTAATGATCGAATCAATGTATACGACCTAGATGGTGCATTTTTGCGCGAATTTGGTTCTAGTGGTGCCGGAAGTTTGTCTACACCTAAAGGGCTTGCATCGGATTCTGATGGGAATATCTATGTAGCTGATTCGCAGCTCGGCAAGATTGTTGTTTTTCAAAGTGATGGTACGTATATCAGACAGTTTGGCAAAAGATTTACTGAGGTCGGGGGACTCGATTTCCCGAATGATATTGTCATAGATAAA
>CAZOIG010000059.1:0-3318 GCA_964579235.1 uncultured Gammaproteobacteria bacterium | reverse complement strand
GGCCTTCGTACACCATTTGGGTTGGCGAGATCATCATCTTGCCACGTTCTTGCAAATTAAAGATGGCGAAACCCAAGGCTTTGCCTGTGCCATTTGAGATCAATACGCCATTTTTGCGCTGCCCAAATGAGCGCGACTTCTTGGGTCCGTAGTGATCGAACACGTGATAAATCAAACCCGTGCCCGAAGTCATGGTTAAGAACTCGGTCTGGAAGCCAATCAAACCGCGTGACGGGATGATAAAGTCGAGCCGGACCCGCCCTTGCCCGTCTGGGCTCATGCTTTGTACGTCACCACCGCGTTCCTGCAAGGCCTGCATCACAGTGCCTTGGTGGTCTTCTTCAATGTCCACAGTCAGGTTTTCAAAAGGCTCTTGAACCACGCCATCTTCGCTCTTGTAAATTACTTCAGGACGAGAGACTGCGAGCTCAAAGCCTTCGCGACGCATATTTTCGATCAAAATCGATAGGTGCAATTCACCTCGACCAGAAACTTTGAATTTCTCGGGGTCTTCAGTGTCTTCAACGCGCAGTGCAACATTGTGCAGTAGCTCTTTTTCTAAACGCTCGCGAATTTGGCGCGAAGTTAGGTATTTTCCTTCCTGCCCAGCAAACGGTGATGTGTTGACTTGAAAGGTCATGGTTACCGTTGGTTCGTCAACGGTTAGAGGCGGCAGTGCTTCAACAGCTTCGCGATCACAGATCGTATCGGAGATGAGAAGCTCATCAAGGCCAGAAATAGCAATGATGTCGCCCGCCTGCGCAGTCTCAATATCAACTCGCTCAATGCCGTGAAAACCAAACAATTTGCCGACCCGCGCATTACGCGTTTTACCTTCTGCGTCGACCACAGTCACTTGTCCATTAAGGGCAACACGGCCGCGTTTAACGCGCCCGATGCCAATAACTCCTAAATAGCTAGAGTAATCAAGCTGGGAGACCTGCATTTGAAACGGCGCGTCGAGCTCTACCGGTGGCGGAGGTACTTCGTCGATAATAGTTTGGAACAATACGTCCATATTATCGGTAATGTTATCCGCGTCGTCGGTCGCAAAACCTTGAATCGCAGACGCGTAAATCACTGGGAAATCGAGCTGCTCGTCGGTTGCACCGAGCATGTCGAACAGATCGAAAGTTTGGTCCAACACCCAATCAGGTCGTGCGCCTTCGCGGTCAATTTTGTTGATCACAACAATTGGGCGTAGGTTATGAGCAAACGCCTTTTGGGTCACAAAACGTGTTTGTGGCATCGGGCCATCGACTGCGTCAACCAGCAGGATAACTGAATCGACCATGGACATAATACGCTCAACTTCGCCACCGAAGTCCGCGTGTCCAGGTGTATCAACAATGTTAATGCGATGATCTTTCCACTTTAAGGCAGTTGGCTTCGCCAAAATGGTAATGCCACGTTCCTTTTCTAGATCGTTGCTGTCCATAACACGCTCAACCAATTCAGCGCGCTCACTGAACGTGCCAGACTGTTGCAATAATTTATCGACTAGAGTGGTTTTGCCATGATCGACGTGAGCGATGATGGCGACGTTTCTAAGTTTCATAGGATAGCTAAAAGGGACTGGCCCAAAAGAATTAGGTTGGTGGCGATTTAAGCTGCGCGATTATAGGCGTTCTGAGCGTAATTACTACCGCTCAGCGTCAATTAGTTGGCTGCTTTGGCAGAGTCTAAAAGCGGCCTAAAACCGCAGAGATAGGCAACTTAAGCCGCCATCGAGTTTTTGGAACTCGCTCATCGCGACTTCGCGAACGCGATAAGCCATCGCAGCGACTGCCGCACTGGTTTGTGGGAAGCCGGCTGGCACGAGTACGCAATCGTTTATCCAAACACTATTGGCTGAATAGCTATCAGCCATGCTGATTTCAGTGCGCTTAAAACTCTCGAATTGCGGCATTCCCACAAACTCCCCGCAAGTCAATAAGTGCCCATTTTCAAGATAGCTGAGACCCGTTTTAAGATGCAGCATTTCAGACATCTCAACGACCTCGCCACTCATGCCATAACGCTCAAGCAGCGCAATCATTTGATTGGCGCCTTGCTGGTTAGTTCGATCCGACAAGCCGATGTAGTAATGATTGCCGACCATCATAATATCGCCCGCCTCAACAGTGCCAGGCGCGCTAATGCGTTCAATGTAGTTAAAGTGCGGTGCAATCGCCGCTTCGATGTGCGCCACCTCGTCTTGGCGGCTGGGCGCGCCTGGGTGAGTTAAAATGGCACACTCTGGCGTTAGCAAAGCGACGTCCTCGACAAAACAGCTATCGGCTAGATCATCAAGCGCCTCTAACTCGAACACCTCTAGACCACACTCTTTTAGCGCCTCAACATAATCCGCATGTTGTTCACAGGCCAAGTCGTAATTCGGCAAACCTAAATCTGCTTCAGTGAGCCCTGCAACCATATTGGGGCAAGGCTTACGCACAATCGCCTTACTGAAACGGCGTGCTTGATCGAATTTTTCAGAAGATAGAGTCGTCATATAAATCGTTGCAAGTAAATTGATTTAGAGAAAATACAATGTCCACGCGCCATACAGCGCTGCAGACGAGAACAACACGCCTAACAGCGAACTGAGCAATGCCCACAAGGGCTTAGAGTTCACTGCCTGAGCGGTACGCAGGTCTTGCCAACTGAATTTTACACCAGCCAGCGAAGCACCCCAGTAAACAATCAGAGCGGAAAACGTGGAGATTAAAATCATTAACTCAAACGAGCCGACCAAACCTTTACTGCTGTTGCTCAAAACCAAGGCAGTGGCAATGAAACTAGCAAGCAGTAAAGCGGGCTTTGGCGAACTCCTGCTAGAGCCGCGATGCTGCGACATAGCTTTAGGAAACAGGCCTTCGTTGGCGCCCGTTGCAGGAATCGACCCGGATAAGAACACGCACGCATTGAGCGCACCGCCAATCGCAAACAAAGCCCCAAGGCAAACTACAATCTCGCCCCAGCCGCCCAATAAGACCTGAGCGGCATCCACAAATGGATGAGGAGACTCGGCGAGTTGCGCCAGTGGAATTACCGCCATGACGCCCGCTAAGGCAATCACATAAACGGCGGTGGCTGAAAGGGTCCCCCAAAATAGCGCTAAGGGAATGGTTCGCTCAGGATCACGTGTTTCACCAGCCGGGATACTAGCCGCCTCAATACCAATGTAAGCCCACATAATCAACAGCATGATGCCAGCCAACATCGGCAGTACAGCCTGTTCTGGCGGTTCGGTAGCGGTGATGGTTGATACGTCGCCAAGCGTTAAACATAATAGGCCAATAAGCAACAACGGGATGATCTTGAGCCAAGTGGTCA
>CAZOIG010000058.1:0-1599 GCA_964579235.1 uncultured Gammaproteobacteria bacterium | reverse complement strand
GCACAAACACGCTTTGTCGATAAAAGCTTGAGCCACCATAGACAGCAGTTTTTAGAAGAAGGTCTGCGCGATTTGCAAGGCTCGTTACAGAGTATGGGGCAAACACTGCACGTGCTCAGTGGGCAGTCAGAGAGTTTGCTCAAGGCGTTGATCGAGGGCTTTGGTGTACAACATGTTTATCGTAGTCAGTCGCCAGGTTATTACGAAAACAGCTTTGCCAAACAGTTGCAGGCGCTGTGTCCTGAGGTCTCGACTCACGAAGTAGCGACCGACACCTTATTAAACGAAACAGATCTGCCGTTTAAGCTTGATCAATTGCCCGCCACCTTCTCTAAATTTAGGCGTGCAGTTGAACCGATCAAGATCAATCCACCCGAAGCTCGCATCAGCAGCTTGCCACCTCCTCCACCGCAGCATAGTGAACGGATAGCAGGCTTGGCCTCGGCTGGAATCGTTAGTGCAATGAGCACTTCTAATGCCAAGCAAGCAAAGCAGAAACCAATTGCTATAGGTGGGGAGTCTACAGGTTTGACGCATGTTAAGGAGTATTTTCAACACGAATACGCGCTAAGCTACAAGCAAGAGCGCAACAGCTTAAGCGAATGGACCCACTCCACCAAATTCAGCCTCTGGCTGGCTCAAGGCAGCGTGTCGGTGCGCGAGTTAGTCGATCAACTCAAAGAGTTTGAACGCAGAGAAACTGCGAATGATTCAACCTATTGGATAATCTTTGAACTGCTTTGGCGAGAATTCTTTTTCTGGCACGCTAAAGCGGTGGGCAAGCGTTTGTTCGCGTTTAGTGGTGTTAAAGGCAAACGGCCTTTAACTAGCGCCTACGCAGAACGTTTTCAACGCTGGATTGGCGGTACCACGCCCTACCCGCTCGTTAATGCGCTTATGTTAGAACTGGCTGCCACTGGCTATATGTCTAACCGAGGCAGGCAAATTGTCGCGAGTTGCTTAGTGCACGAGCTATCCGTGGATTGGCGGTTTGGTGCGGCGTATTTTGAGCAACAACTGATCGACTACGAAGTGGGATCAAACTGGGGCAATTGGCAGTATATCGCCGGTGTTGGTACTGATGCCCGCGACGTTCGCCGTTTCAATTTGGAAAAGCAAACCCAAACCTACGACCCAGATGGCGAGTATCGTCGGCGCTGGCTGCCCGAGGGTGAAGTTTTCTCGAATACCCACAGCTTGCATTCGGTGGATGCAGCAGACTGGCCTATAGCCTAATCGGTATGGCGCATCACAAACCTCATCTTCCCGAAAAAGTCTGCGTGGAATGCCAAAGGCCTTTCACCTGGCGTAAAAAATGGGAGAAAGACTGGGACAACGTAAAATACTGTTCGCAACGCTGTCGCCGACAAGCGAAAACCAAATAAATCGTACCTTGCCCACGACTAACACCTCGAACACCGACCTCAAGCTCCACAACTTATGCCTTCAAACAATTCGTCCGAAAAATCAAATGCTAGCGCAAAAACTGTACGACTTATCCTGGGGGATCAACTCAATGCCTCGCATAGTTGGTTTAAGGATAAAGACCAAGACTGCGTATACCTGATAGCGGAGCTGATTCAAGAAACGGGCTATGTA
>CAZOIG010000057.1:0-6530 GCA_964579235.1 uncultured Gammaproteobacteria bacterium | reverse complement strand
TGCTCGCAAGGTGCTCTCGCGTTGTGGCGCGAACCACTCGATGAGCACTTTAATATTCCCAAGGAGTACAAACTCTTGTGCGGAATTTCACTTGGCTACGCTAGTGATCACAAAGTGAACAGTTATCAGAGCACTCGCTTACCGGTAGAAGACTTGCTGATTCCAAAGCGATAGGGCCAGGCCTGGGGCTCATACTGCTTGTTGGATTCACACTGTCTGGTTAAGGGTTTATAGTTCACCCTACTCCTAAATGACCCTATAAAGCGCTTCTCTAACAGAGGCTTCTAGAATGATTACACCAGACCAGTTTCAAGATATTCAATACCGGGTTGATGAGCACGGTATCGCCACGCTTACTTTTAATTGTGCTGAGCGAAAGCATGCCTTAAGTATGTATACGTTTTACGAGATATATTGCGCGGTCGACGCCTTTGAAAACGATGACTCAGCGTTTGCAATGATCATAACCGGTGCGAATGACCCCAGTATTCTGGATGAAGAAAAGCAGGCGTACAGCAGCGGTGGCTACTTTAGCCCCGATGCGTTGGCGGGTTTGGGTCAAGATGTATTGGCTCAGCTAGACCCCAGCGATATCGCGCAAAAGCGCACGACCCTGAAACTAGTTAATTGCGACAAGCCTATACTCGCTGCGGTGAATGGCCTAGCGATTGGCGGAGCGGCCACACTGACCCTCGCGGCCTGCGATCAGGTGTATATGTCTGAACACGCGTGGTTTCAATTACCGTTTGCCAAGCTCGGTATCTGTGCTGAGCTCGCTTCTTCGTTCTTATTACCGCGCCACTTGGGGATGCAGAGAGCGAAACAAATTATGTTTTTTGCCGAGCGAATCGATGCCGCATTGGCAAAGGAATTACAGCTTGCTAACGAGGTTGTTGAACACGCCAAGTTGCTTGAGTATGTACATCAAAAGGCATTGCAACTGGTGCCCCCGCTCGGCGCTCCGCGTTCTATCAGCGCGATGAAACGAATACTGCGTGAGCCGATTATTGATGACATCAGTGCTGCACTGGATCGAGAAAATCGTGAATTGGCTGATTTATTTAATAGTGCAGATTTCGCTGAAGCGCTCGGCGCTCGCAAAGAACGACGAGCCCCCGCGTTTACTGGGCGCTGATTCCTTTCTTCTAGCTCATTAGTTCGCCTCTCTAGAAACACGCAATCTCATTTAAGCATGCAAGCTATTCGCCGATCCACTACACCATTTGAAGGCCAAAAGCCGGGTACTTCTGGGCTACGTAAACGCGTCAAAGAATTCCAGCAAGAGCGTTATCTGGAAAACTTCGTACAGTCGATCTTCAATTCTTTAGAACAGGCCGATGAGCCGAATCAAGATAAATCGCTGGTTATTGGTGGCGATGGGCGTTTTTTTAATCGGCCAGCTATCCAAACTATCATTAAGATGGCGATCGCCAATGGCTTTAGTCGTTTGATTATTGGTCAAGGCGGAATTCTCTCAACCCCTGCTGCGTCATGTTTGATTCGCAAGTACCAAACATTTGGCGGCATTATCCTGTCTGCCAGTCATAACCCAGCTGGACCGAATGCAGACTTTGGAATCAAATATAATGGCCCCAATGGCGCGCCTGCTACTGAGTCAGTCACTGCAGAAATACATCGGCACACATTGAGTTTAGATCACTACTACTCTGTGGACATTGATGATGTTGACCTTGATCAACAAGGTTCGCACAAGCTCGCTGGGGTAGCCATTGAGGTGGTTGATTCAGTTTCTGATTACGCTGATCTTATGGCGCAAATATTCGACTTTACGGCGATTGGTCAGCTGCTTCAAAGCCAGCAGTTCAATATGCGTTTCGACGCAATGCACGCCGTAACGGGGCCGTATGCGGTACAAATTTTAGAACGACAACTGGGTGCTCGACCCGGCACGGTAGTGAATGCGAAGCCGCTTGAAGACTTCGGTGGTGGTCACCCTGATCCCAATTTAGTGCACGCAAAAGAGTTGGTCGACGCGGTTAATAATGACCCCAGTATTCATTTTGCGGCGGCTTCGGATGGCGATGGTGATCGCAACATGGTGTTGGGTAAAAACGTTTATGTTAACCCTTGTGATTCCCTAGCCGTACTGGCGGCACAAGCTAAACACATACCTGCGTATGCCAGCGGTTTACCGGGCGTTGCACGTTCCATGCCCACTAGTCCGGCGCTGGATCGCGTGGCAGAGCAATTAGACATACCCTTGTTTGAAACCCCAACCGGTTGGAAGTTTTTCGGTAATCTTATGGATGCTGGAAAAATCGCGCTTTGCGGAGAAGAGAGTTTTGGTACGGGTTCTAACCATGTACGCGAAAAAGATGGTTTATGGGCGGTGTTGTTTTGGCTGAATTTGATCGCCGCTAAACAGCAGTCCGTGGCGCAAATTTTAGCCAACCACTGGTCGGTATTCGGGCGCGATTACTTTACTCGACACGACTACGAAGGCGTCGACTCTGCACAAGCTAAAGCGCTAGTTGAGGGTTTGCGTGAGAAGCTGCCCGAGTTGGTCGGCAAGGAGTTCGCGGGATTGAAGGTGTCGGCGGCTGATGACTTCAGCTATACCGACCCGGTTGATGGCAGTATTAGTTCTCAGCAAGGCCTGCGCATTCAATTTGCCCAAGGTGCGCGCATCGTATTCCGTTTGTCAGGCACTGGAACCTCTGGTGCAACCTTGCGCGTTTATTGTGATTTGTTCAGCAAAACAGATATCGACAGTGAGCCGCAAGATGCCTTACTGCCCGTGATTAAGGCGGCTGAAGAACTCGCATGCATCAAACAATTTACCGGGCGCAGCCAGCCTGATGTGATAACGTAGTTGTGAATTTGGCTAGTCTTGAACCCAAGCAACTCAACCCCCTATACCACTTAAAAAGAGGACACCATGGCACTTGGCGTAATAGCGACATTAAGAGTACAAGAAGGCAAGAATGCAGAATTTGAAGCGGTCTTTACAAAGCTTGCGGAGCAAGTATTGGCGAATGAAAAGGGCGCAGAATTCTATGCACTGCATCGTAGTAAAAGTGATCCGCAAGAGTATAAAGTACTCGAGCGCTACACCAGCGAGGCAGATCTGCAAGCGCATGGTCAAACCGATTATTTCAAGGCTGCGAACAAAGTGTTGGCGGGCTTAGTCGCTGCTGCTCCGCATATTGAGGTATTGGACGCGGTCTAATATCCAAGTACGGCGGCGGTAATTGATGTGCTAACTCGTTAACTTAAAGGCTATGCAACTTAAAGAGCGAACCATAAAGCGGATTCCGAGCGCGGCGTTTATGCTGCTGCGGGCGGCGTTTGTGCGTAAGCCGACAACGGCTGATCCGAACTTAACGCCCTCGCTGCTGCGCGCAGAGCGGGTGCAGGCCAACCCGCAGCAACTCGCAAAGTTTAGAGAAGTCTGCAGCTTTACAGACAACGGGTATCTACCTATTAGTTTTCCGCAGATTATGTCAACGGCGTTGCAGATTCAGTTGATGTTGGAGGCTGAGTTTCCGTTTAGTCCGATCGGCGTAGTGCATGTGCGTAACAGCATTGAGCAGTATCGCCCGATTGCTAATGATGCCCGCATCGACCTTTCGGTCCAGACTAGGCCGTTGGAAATCACGCCTAATGGTTATGAATTCAGTTTTTTGAATCAAGCCAGTGTTGGCGGTGACGTCTGTTGGCAATCTACAGCTACAATATTGGTGCCACGCAAATTAGCCGTCGCAAAGCCCGCGAAGCGTGAGCACAAAAAGGGCCGAGACTACGATCAGGTCGAGCAATGGCGAATTCCGGGTAATCGGGGGCGTCGATACGCCAAAGCGTCGGGCGACTACAACCCCATACACCTATATACCAGCACAGCTAAGTTGCTGGGGTTTCGGCGTCACATCGCGCACGGAATGTGGAGTAAGAGCCGCTGTATTGCTGACCTTTGGAATGACGCTTGGGAGGAGTCTTGGGAAGACGCCCCCAATCAGGTGATCAAGGTCGATGCAGCCTTCAAACTACCCGTTTACCTCCCCGCAACTGTCACGATGATGAGCTCTCAGGAAGGCAGTACTGAGTCGGTCGAAATACCGTTCGAGCTGCGCGGGCCAACCGGCCGTCGCCCTCACTTGATAGGGCATCTGAGCGTGAGTGCAGCGAAAGCCAATTGAGCACGGCGTGGTTTTTAACTGAACCAACCCAAACTTTAGCCCCCTCTAAAAAAGTAACTTAAGCTGGAAGCATTATGTCTAATATAAAAGTCGCAATTTTTGATTTTGGAGGAGTTTTCACTAGTTCTCCAGTAGAGGAGTTCGCTAGATTCGAGCGCGAACATGGCCTGCCTAACAAGTTTTTGGGTGGCGTAATAAAAACCAACCACGATACCAATGCCTGGGCGCGGTTTGAGCGAGCTGAGATCGGTCAAGCTGAGTTCGATAGCTTGTTTGCTAGCGAGACGAGGGCAGCCGGCCATGAAGTATCTGGCGATACATTGTTGTCCTTGCTTAGCTTGAGTCCCAAGCCGGTAATGATTCAAGCTCTGGAGACGGTGAAAGAGGCTGGTTTTAAAACGGGTTGTATCACCAACAATTTACCGAATGTCGACAGCAAAGCTATGCTGGGTAATTCAGCCGATGAGAGTTTGGTGACGCATATTTTTTCCCTGTTTGATGCGGTTATCGAGTCATCTAAGGCCGGCGTACGAAAACCTGAACCGCGGATTTATTCAATGATGTGCGAGCAGCTTGAAGTCGGCCCCGAGGAATGTGTTTTTTTGGATGACCTTGGAATCAACCTTAAGCCCGCTAAAGCTCTGGGCATGCATACGATTAAAGTACCTTTCGGTGATGTCAGCCCCGCAGTGCACGAGTTATTTGCTTTACTTGATTTACACTAAGCCAAACTATTGCAAACGAGGCTTGCAACACAGTAGCGCGTTTAAGCACTTGCCGCGCAACCACTATATTGATTAGGAGTTTTAGATGGGACCACTAAACGGAGTAAAAATTGTTGAGCTCAAAGGCATAGGCCCAGCGCCTTACGCGACGATGTTATTGGCTGATTTAGGCGCCGAAGTGGTCAGTATTGAGCGCTCACGTAAACCGTCTGGCATTAGCTTGCCTGCGAAGATGGATATCAATTGCCGCGGAAAACGTTCAATCGCCTTGAACTTAAAAACGCAAGAGGGTTTGGAGATTTTGTTGGACTTGGTTGAGGGCGCTGACATGTTAGTCGAAGGCTTTCGTCCGGGTGTGGCTGAAAAACTCGGATTTGGTCCAGATGTCTGTCATGCGCGTAATCCAAAGTTAGTTTATGGTCGAATGACCGGCTGGGGCCAAACCGGACCGCTTGCCAATGTAGCAGGGCACGATATCAACTATATCGCCCTCACTGGTAGCCTCGCCGCCATCGGAGAGAGCGATAAGCCAGTGCCACCACTGAATCTGATCGGCGACTATGCCGGCGGCAGTATGTTCCTGATCATGGGTATGCTGTCTGCCTTGTTCGCCGCACAGAAAACTGGCAAAGGCGATGTGGTCGACGCCGCCATAACTGACGGTTCAGCCAGTTTGATGTCGATTATTCACTCGTTCGGAAACTTGGGGATGTGGTCAACTCATCGAGCCTCAAACGGTTTGGACGGGGGTGCTCACTACTATCGTTGTTATGAGTGCGCGGATGGCAAGCACGTATCGATTGGCTCCATCGAACCGCAGTTTTACGCTCTATTGTTAGAACATACAGGCGTCGATACAGAAGAATTTAAAGATCAAATGAACCCAGCTGTTTGGCAAGACAGAGCAGAGCAGTTAGCGCGTGTGTTCAAACAAAAGACGCGGGATGAATGGTGTGAAATCATGGAAGGTACAGACATTTGTTTTGCGCCGGTACTTGATTTCACCGAGGCGCCACTGCACCCCCATAATCAAGCGCGCGGCACTTATATTGAGGTGGGCGGAATGGTACAACCTGCTCCCGCCCCTAAGTTCAGTCATTATGACTTAGACACACCCAAAGCCCCACAAGCCGAAGGCGCTGATACTGACGAAGTCCTTAAAAGCCTTGGTCTTAGCGCTGATCAAATCGCGGGCTTATATGAGGCTGGCGTAATCCCAGACTAGCAACCATCGCTGTCTTAAACGAGAACGCACTAACATGAAAGCACTGATAGTTGGCGGCGGGATCGGCGGTTTAACCACCGCCTTGTGCATGCAAAAAGCGGGCTTCGATGTACAGTTATTTGAACGCAGTGCGGCGTTTTCTGAAGTGGGTGCGGGCATCCAATGTGGTGCCAACGTGCTGCACGTTATGCGACATTTAAATTTATGGGAACGAATCGAAGCGTTCGCAGTGCGTCCAAGTCAGGTTGATTTTCGAGACTACCGCAGCGGTAAAAGTCTGCTTACTATGCCTTTGGGTGAGTCATATCAAGAGAAATACGGTGAGCCCTACTGGCACTTACATCGTGCTGATCTACACGGCGTGCTGGCGCAAGCGCTTCAGGAAGTTGCCCCACAGGCTTTGCATTTAAATGCGGAGTTTGC
>CAZOIG010000056.1:0-6141 GCA_964579235.1 uncultured Gammaproteobacteria bacterium | reverse complement strand
GGCCACGCTTGACACATTCTTTCAAGACAAGACTTTGAACATTCGCTGTGACGTTATTGAGCCATCTACTATGGAAGGCTACGGTCGTGACCCTCGTTCAATCGCCAAGCGCGCTGAAGCTTATCTTAAAGAGTCAGGTATTGGCGACGCGGCTTACTTTGGCCCCGAAAACGAATTTTTCGTATTTGATGATGTGCGTTTCTCCACGGAGCCACGTGGCTCGTTCTTTGAGGTTGATTCTCAAGAAGCATATTGGAACTCAGACAAGCCATATGAAGGCGGCAACATGGGTCACCGTCCAGGCTTGAAAGGCGGTTACTTTCCAGTACCTCCGGTTGATTCCTTGCACGATCTACGTTCTGCAATGTGTCAGTCTGCTGAGGCTATGGGTGTACCAACCGAAGTTCACCATCACGAGGTTGCCACGGGTGGACAGTGTGAGATCGGTACAATCTTTAATACGTTAACGAAGAAGGCTGACGAAGTACAAATCTTCAAATATGCAGTGCACAACACGGCTCATATGTTTGGTAAAACAGCTACATTCATGCCAAAGCCAATCGTTGGTGACAACGGTTCGGGTATGCACGTGCATCAATCGATCTTTAAAGGCGGTGAGAACATCTTCGCTGGCGACGGATACGGTGGTTTGAGCGAAACTGCGTTGTACTACATTGGTGGTATTTTTAAGCACGCTCGCGCGATCAACGCCTTCGCAAATGCGTCTACAAACAGTTATAAGCGTTTGGTACCGGGCTTTGAAGCACCAGTACTGCTTGCTTACTCAGCGCGTAACCGCTCTGCATCTTGCCGAATCCCTTACGTGACCAACCCTAAAGGGCGTCGTATTGAGATCCGTTTCCCTGATTCAACGGCTAACCCATACTTGGCGTTTACGGCTATGTTGATGGCGGGTCTTGACGGCATTCAGAACAAGATTCACCCAGGCGATGCAGCTGATGAGGATTTGTATGAGTTGCCAGCAGCTGAGCAAGCGAAGATTCCAACTGTTGCACCAGGTCTAGACTATGCCTTGGCTGCGCTGGATGAAGATCGCGAATTCTTGAAAGCAGGTGGTGTATTTACCGATGACTCAATCGACGGTTACCTTGAGCTTAAGCAAGAAGAAGTTGACGCTTTGCGCATGAGTACTCACCCCATTGAGTTCCAATTGTCATACAGCTGTTAAGTTCGACAAAAAGCGCCCCGTTTGTTGCGGGGCGTTTTTTTAGGCTGCTACGCACTATTTTGGTGCAACGTTTTGAAATTCCAACGCCTGATTCAGTAAATGAACCCAGATGCACTCATTGAAAATTTAGATTGTTCAATCATTGTTGTGAACAATGAGCAGTCGATTCAGCGCGTTAACGTCGCGGCTGAAACGTTGTTTTCGCAGAGTCGCCGTTATCTGGAGGGCAAACCTCTGGAGCAATTGATCCCGGTCGATAAGATTGGTGCGTACGTAGATCAGTGCTTTTCTGACAATGGTCACTTCACTTTACGCGAGATTGCGCTTGAGATTGACCAGCGAGAAACTTTGGTGGATGTCACGCTACAGTGCGTAATTGCTGATCGACCAGATGAAACCATGGTGTTGATCGAGATCAACAGCATTAATCGAATCTCGCAGTTTATTCGTGAAAAAAACCAGCTCGAACGCCAACAAGCTTTTCGCTTGATGATGCGCAGCTTGGCGCACGAGATTAAAAACCCCTTGGGCGGTATTCGGGGCGCCGCACAACTACTTGATCGCGAAATCAAAGACGAGGGTGGCCGTCAACTGACTGGCATATTGATCAAGGAGGCAGACCGGTTAACTCGCTTGGTTGATCGCGTGATGGGCTCGCGTGAATTACTCAAACCGACGTTGCTTAATATCCACGAAGTGATTGAGCACGTTATCCATTTAGTCTCGGTAAAGGCGCCAGAGAGCCTAAAAGTACACCGAAATTATGACCCAGCTCTTCCCGAAATTAATGTCGATCGTGAGCAAATGATTCAAGCAACATTGAATATTGTCGGCAATGCAATCGAGGCTCAAGAAGGGCGCGATGAGGTTGTAATTGGCATTAACACTGAGTTTGATCGCTATTTAACGATCAATCGAGAAACCTATCGTCAGGCCTTGAACATCAAAATTTGGGACAAGGGTGACGGTGTAGTTCAAGAGCTGCAAGACATATTGTTTGACCCACTTATAACCAGTCGACCTGAGGGCACTGGCCTAGGTTTGTCGATAACACAAGAAATTGTGCAACGTCACAAGGGTGTTGTGCACTTAGATGAATACGAAGGTAAAACGTGTTTCACGATTAGCTTGCCGTATTTGTCCACAAAAATAGATTCTTCAGAAGATCTTTCAGGAGGTAGCGATGCGTAATATTTGGGTTGTTGATGACGATTCGTCGATTCGTTGGGTTTTATCCAAAGCACTCGATAGCGCAGGCTTTGAAGTGAATGACTTTGCCGACGCCGAGTCGGTAATATCGGCCCTTGATGAGGGTGCGCCAGATGTTTTGATGACCGATATTCGTATGCCCGGAATGAGCGGCCTTGATTTGGCTAAACGGCTGAAAGAAACGCGTGAAGACATTCCCTGCATTGTGATGACGGCTCACACCGATCTCGATAGTGCTCTGGCTTCCTATGAAAGTGGCGCGTTTGAATACCTGCCCAAGCCGTTTGATTTAGATGAGGCTGTGCGCCTTGTTCAACGAGCCGTAGAACCCAAGCAAATTGCGAGTAACGGCAAAGCCGACGAGGCGGTAACAGGACCCCAATTAGAGATCATTGGCGAAGCGCCTGCCATGCAAGAGGTTTTTCGGGCAATTGGTCGACTTGCTCGTTCAAACATTAATGTGATGATCTGTGGCCAATCGGGCACGGGTAAGGAGTTGGTTGCCAATGCCTTACATCAGCACAGCCCGCGCGCAAATAAACCTATGGTGGCCATCAATATTGCGGCGATTCCAGCTGAGTTACTAGAGTCCGAATTGTTTGGGCATGAAAAAGGCGCTTTTACGGGTGCTCAGGCACAACGGATCGGGCGCTTTGAGCAAGCTCAAGGTGGCACCTTGTTTCTTGATGAGATTGGCGAAATGCCAATGGAGCTTCAAACACGCTTGCTCAGGGTATTGTCCGACCGACGTTTTTATCGAGTGGGTGGGCGACAATTGGTAGACGTCGATGTGCGTGTGTTAGCCGCAACCAATCGCAATCTGGAACAGCAAGTAAAGCTTGGCCACTTTAGAGAAGATCTTTACCACCGCCTCAATGTCATTCGAATCGATGTGCCTTCCTTGGCGGAGCGCGCTCAAGATGTTCCATTACTCGCAGAACGTTTCCTAAAAGAGAGCGCCGAAGAGCTTCAAGTGGAACGGAAGGTTCTCACTGCAGATGCCGCACAATGCTTAGAGGCATACGAGTGGCCAGGCAACGTGCGGCAACTCGAAAATATCTGCCGATGGATAACGGTTATGGCACCGGCCAATAAGGTAACGATTGATGACCTACCCAAAGAGATTAGCGGACACCAACCTGAGGTAAAAACCAGTGATTGGCAGCACGCCTTAGCGCATTACGCTCGGTCGCGAGTACAGATGGGAAAACAAGATATTTTGCCCGAATTAACTCAGCAATTTGAGAGCACCTTATTGACTCTGGCACTTGAACACACTGACGGGCATAGGCAGAATGCAGCTAAGTTATTGGGATGGGGGCGAAACACGCTCACCCGTAAGCTTAAGGAATTAGGTCTGGATAACGCCTGATTCGTAAAGATCAATTAAGGGAACACTAAGAATGAATCGAAGTACATTGATAATGATAGCGGCAAGTCTTGGCTTGATTTCGCTCATCAGTTCGGCCGAGTTGAAAGCGCAAACGAGTTACGTAACTGATAATTTCGAGATCATGTTTAGGGCTGGCCCAAGTGTACAAAATAAGATTATTCGCCCCTTGAGTAGTGGCACGGCGATTCAAGTGCTCGACGATGATGCCGGCAATGGGCACAGCCAAATACAAACTTCGCGTGGTGAAATCGGGTATGTCTTAACGCGCTTTATCAGCGATACGCCGCCAGCCCGCAATCAACTGAGTCGTTTGCAAGAACGATTAGATGCGCTAACAGCGGACCCTTCCAATGTACGCGCAGAGCTTGCCGAGGCCCAAGAGGGTAATCAAATACTTATTGAAGAAAATATGAATCTTGCGACTCGCTTGCAACAAGCCGAAGAGCGTATCGAACAAATTGACAATCTGTCGGGCGGCGTGGTCGGCTTAACTGAAGAAAACGATCGTTTAAAGGAAGAAGTTCAGCAATTACTGTTGCAGTTGGATGACTTTAGAATTCAAACCGAAACGCTGCGCGATACCGCAGATAACAAAACGCGCTTAGTGACTTTGGCGACCATCTGCACGGGGATATTCTTAGGTTGGATTCTCTCTCTTGCTGGTGGGCGTAGACGCAATCGTTCGTCTTGGTAATCTTATGCTAGCTACAAAATCACTGTTATCAAATTCTAAGTTGTTCCGCTTGTGGGTGTCAGTATGCTTAATTTGGCCTGCCGCTTTCGTACAAGCTCAGTGGCAGGTAGAAGAGGATGTTAAACAAGAGTCGCCGGCACCGACAGAGAGCGCAGACGCTCAGCAACGGGCTTTGCAAGAATTCGAGGCCGCCAAGTGCAGCAATGGTGGCACCGAGACGCGCTACTTTATGGACTTCTCCACTCAAGTTCCGGTAGAGCAGGCGTACGTGAACGAGCTAGCGAAAGTATTCTCAGGCACTATGCAGTTGTATTCTCTGGCGCCAGACCTTTCGGCAACTGATGCACGATCTGTACGCTTTTTATTCGAATTAGATAAGCAAGGAGCCGTTAAAACACTAACTGTATTTGCTGCAGAAAATGCGCAACCGTTGCGAGACTTTGTGACTGTTTTGGTGACGCAATCGGCACCGTTCCCAAGCTTTGAAAGCGTGGTAGAGCCTTGTTTTGAATCAGTTGTGGTCAGCGCGATATTTGATTTCTAAGCGTCGAATATGGGAATAAAACTACACAAGGGTATCACCATAAACGGTAAAAACTTTAGCGCGGGTGAGTCGGTGCCGTGGTTCATGATTTATCCGTTTTTCATTTTCCATATGGGTATCTTTGGTGCGTCGGGCTTTTTCATGGCCTATGGAAGCGATGTCGAAACTAGCTTTTTGTTTCTCCACGGTGGAATCGCCATTACGGTTTACTTGGTGTTCTATTGGGCAATCTTTGGAATAGAAACACTGCGCTGGCTGTTAATCGACACAGTGTTAGGGGTGTTCGGCATTGTTGCCCAATTAGGCTGGATACTGGCTATCTTTGATAAAACACTGGCAGATTATTCGATTGTTCGGCACACCGTGCCTTTTCTTTACTACGTTTTGTACACGTTTTTATTGCACCGCGCAGTGCTTGATTTCGGCGGAGGGAGTAATGACGAAGCCAAGCGGCGCACACTCAATTGGTATTACGTGGTGTTCTCTATTGCGATTTACCTAGTGCTGATCTTGGTGTGAGGCGCATCATCCAGTTTTAGCTCATGTAAAACCGCCTGCTCTAGTCACTTTGTATGAGACAGGAACAGACGGCCTAATTGCGTAAAAAGCCTCTTGGAGAGAATGGTTGTTTAGGACTGCAAAGAGCGCAGCATCCATGCCGTTTTTTCATGCACTCTCATGCGATCGGATATCAAAGCGGCGGAAGACTCATCGTTAGCATCTTGCGCAAATACTAGGGCCTCTCGGCAGGTTTTAACGACTTGTTCATGACCTTTAGTGAGTATTTTAACCATATCGCCCGCTTCTGGAATATCGTCTACTTCTTCGACCTTGCTGAGTTTTGAAAATGCCTTGTATGTGCCCGGTGCTGGCTCCCCTAAACTGCGAATGCGCTCGGCAATGTCATCTACTGCTATGGCGAGTTCCGTGTAATGGTCTTCAAACATTTGATGTAATTGTGGGAACATGGGGCCCGTAACATTCCAATGAAAGTTGTGCGTTTGCAAATACAGTGTGTATGAGTCGGCAAGTAAGCCACCCAATTGTTGTGCGATTTGCTTTCTGTCGTTTTCTTTAATACCGATATCGATTGAGTGCATGATTTGAACCTG
>CAZOIG010000055.1:0-11294 GCA_964579235.1 uncultured Gammaproteobacteria bacterium | reverse complement strand
TTCAGCATGGTGTAGTATTGCTGGCTTGAGTTTCAGATACATTTATTCGATTGATATTTAAGAGGCTTCGCCTATGAGCACCCCTAAAGAGTCGGCAGCACCAAACCATGATATGCCGTTGTTACTTGCGCTATTGCCCGTGATCTTGCTGGTTATGGTTCTGTCTTTTAACGTTTATGTGTACGGTGATTCAGCTCTTGACGGCTCTAGTCAATTGATCATTATTCTCATAACAGGTTTGACGGCAGCGATTGGTTTGAAACGCGGGGTCACCTGGTCTGTTCAGCAGAAAAGAGTTGTCGCTACCATCGGCAACGCCATGCCATCGATTCTTATTCTGCTTTTAGTCGGAGCCCTTGCTAGCATCTGGCTTCTCTCAGGCACTGTACCGATTCTTGTTTATTACGGTGTAAAGCTCTTAAGTCCATCTGTATTTTTGGTCGCGGCATGTATTGTTTGCGCAATCACCTCTGTGGTCAGCGGTAGTTCTTGGTCAACAGCAGCCACTATTGGCGTCGCTATGGTGGGGGTGGGTCGAGCTCTGGAGATTCCTGATGGAATGATCGGTGGCGCAATCATTTCAGGCTCTTATTTTGGAGACAAAATTTCACCGCTTTCAGATACGACCAACTTAGCCGCGGGAGTTACGGAAACGGATTTGTTTGTCCACATAAAGTATCTGTTCTACACGACAGGCCCATCGTTTTTAATCACGCTCGTAATCTTTGCGTTTCTTGGCGCTAATATTGGTGAGAGCAATGGTAACGTCGATGTGAGTACTACTTTGAGCGTTATCGAGTCAACTTTCAATTTATCTGCTTGGTTGTTACTCCCCCCAGTAATCGTTCTGGGGCTTCTCGTTAAAAAGGTTGAAGCGATCCCTGCGTTATTCGTGGGCGTAGTTGTTGGCGCTCTATTTGTTTTGTTGTTCCAGCAGGAACTATTAACCAATATGGCATCGTCTGGCGACCCGATACAGTTTTATCGACTTGTGATGGGTACTCTATTTGGTGGCATCAGCATCGAAACTGGAGATGCTGCTCTGAACGATCTGTTTAGCTCAAGCGGAATGTATGGCATGTTAAAAACCATCTGGCTGATACTTGCGGCAATGTCTTTTGGTGGTGTCTTGGAAGCTACCGGAATGCTCGCGCGAATCCTTGAGTCAGTGAAGTCGCTCGCTACCAGTTTTTTCAGTTTGGTGGCATGTACAGGTGTAACTTGCTTGGTTACCAACGTTAGTACCTCTGATCAATACATCTCAGTTGCAATACCTGGACGGATGTTTGCGGAGCTTTATAAGGATATGGGGTATGCGTCTGAGAATTTGAGTCGAACACTAGAAGACACAGGGACGGTGACGTCTGTACTAATCCCCTGGAATACATGCGGTATTTATCATGCAGATGTTCTAGGGATTGCTACTTTTGATTATATAGCCTACTGCTTCTTCAATCTGCTCAGCCCAATCATGACCCTACTGTTCGCCTATTTCTTAATCAAGATTAGACGCACTCCAGAGTACGTTGAGACGAAAAACTCAGTCGCCGCCTAAGGCAAAAAAAGAAACACTCTAAAGGTCTACAACGCTGTTTGAGCAGTTTGGGTCGCTATGAAAAGTCCTGTATTCGTTAATGGTTGTTTGGTGCTTATTGCGTTTATCTGGGGCTTTGGTTTCGTGCCTCAGCGTCTGGGGCTTGAGTACCTTGATGCCAATGCGTTTAATGCCAACCGTTTTGCTTTAGGCGCACTTACCATTTTACCTGTACTGCTTTGGATGAAGGTGTTCACCAAAGCTGCGGCCTTTAATGTGGCGACAATTAGCCTTGGCGCTGCTTTGGGCTTTCTTCTGTTTGGTGGCGCGTATTTTCAGCAAACCAGTATCGCTTATACCAGTTTGGCGAACGTCGCATTTATCACTGGTTTATACGTCATCATCGTGCCAACCATCGGCTATTTTCTGGGTTATCGCTATTCTGCTATCGTTTGGCTGGGGGGCTTTATTGCCATCGCTGGTTTGTATTTAATGACCGGCTCGGGAACCGAGCACTCCTTTCGTGGCGATGTGCTTGCGCTGATCGGTGCTTGTTTTTGGGCTTTGCACATTTTGTTGTTGGCTCGCAAAGCAGGGCAGCACAATCAAATGGTGCTGGCTTTTTATCAATTCGTATTCTGTGCGCTGTTTAGCGCCGCTTTTTCCTTGGCGGTTGAACCCAAGCTTATCCCAGACACTATGGCGGCGTGGCAGTGGCCCATCATAAATGGCGTTTTTGTAGTGGGTATTGCCTACACCTTACAGGTTTGGGTGATGCACCATGCCGAGCCTTTTCTTGCCAGCCTAATCCTCTCGCTCGAAGCTGTATTTGGTGCACTAGCAGGTTATTTAGTCTTTTCAGAGCGGTTGGTTGAAGCGGCATTGGCCGGAGCGATTATGATGTTGTTTGGCTGTATTCTCGCGCAAATGCCTGGCTCACAAACATCGATTGAAACAGAATCCACTTCTAGCTAAACTGCTTTTTATGAACCTACACAAGTTTGAACGCTACCCACTGACCTTCGGTCCAACCCCAATCGAACACTTGCCGCGACTCAGCCAGGCGGTAGACAACCAGGTGGAGTTTTACGCCAAGCGCGAGGACTGTAACTCTGGTCTTGCCTTAGGTGGAAATAAACTACGGAAGATGGAATATCTGGTTCCCGATATTCTGGCCTCTGGAGCGGATACATTGGTGTCGATTGGTGGGGTGCAATCCAACCACACGCGAATGGTTGCCGCGGTTGCGGCCAAGCTCGGATTAAAATGTCGTTTAGTGCAAGAGGCTTGGGTTCCGCATGAGGATGCTGTTTATGATCGTGTTGGCAATATTTTGCTCACGCGCTTAATGGGCGCTGATTCTCGTTTGGTTGATGACGGTTTTGATATTGGCATCAGAGAAAGTTGGCAGGCCGCCATTCAAGAAGTTAAAGACGCGGGCGGCACCCCTTATGCGATACCTGCTGGCGCGTCTATGCACGGCTTAGGCGGTTTAGGTTATGTCGGTTTTGCTGAAGAAGTAATAGCGCAAGAGAAGGAGCTGGGCTTTAGTTTTGATTACATCGTGGTCTGTGTCGTCACTGGTTCAACTCAAGCCGGCATGATTGTGGGCTTTGCAGATGATGATCGCGCCGATCGTGTGATTGGTATTGATGCATCAGGAACCTTGGAACAGACTCGTCAACAAGTGCGAACTATCGTTGATGCCACCGCTGATTTAGTTGAGCTGGGTCGAGTTGTGCGCGACGACGAAATAGTGATCAACCCTGATTATGCCTACCCCGCCTACGGCGTACCGAGCGAGGAAACCAATCAAGCCATTCGCCTAGCTGCGCGTACCGAGGCTATGATCACCGATCCCGTTTACGAGGGTAAGTCGATGCAGGGTATGCTGGATTTGGCGCGTAAAGGTTTTTTTGAGAAGGGCTCTAAAGTGCTCTACGCTCACCTTGGTGGCGCCCCCGCCTTGAACGGTTACAGTTATACGTATCGCAACGGTTAATGGCTATCGCAAAATAGTTATGCCGCATTGCCGAGCTAGACGCATGCCTAAAGTCATCAAGAAGCTTTGACGCGGCTAGTCTTTATACCCCAAACAGACAAATAAACGCCCGTTCCCAATATCGCGATCACATTGCTCAACATAAAAGCGATCGTGATGGAATCGCTGCCTAAGGCCGGTATGAAGTCCCGCAGCACGATTGTTGAGGCGACGAAAAGGTTGGCGAACAGACCCCATCCCGCAAGCAATGTTGGCAGGCCGTTAGAACGTAAAAACGCGTAGAAAAAACCTGCATGAGCAATACTTGCAAGAACTAGGCTTAGATGAAATGACGTATAGTCAGCGGTCGCTTGCAGCCCAGTGAGTAATAGTCGCTGGTCGGCGTTAGCGAGCTCTAGATAGGCTGCGTTACCGGCAATCTGAGCGGCGTTCATGGTGTACACCGCGCCCATCAAGGCTACGATCGATGCGCCCAATCCAAGCAACAAACTCCACTGCGACAGCAAAGGTTTGTACTCCCGAAGCAGGTGAAACAAGCCGATGTAGATAAACACTTCAATACAGAAGATCAACATGGCGAGGTAAGCATTAGCGCGCAAGAAAAGTTCGGCGCCTAACATGTTGCTTGCCACGGCCATAACGTCAGCCGACAAGTTGATGTCGATACCCTGCGCAATAGTCAGTGCAGCGGCGACACCGATTGCGAAAGTGGCGAGCCAGGCCGCCCCCACGAGTCGACTTAAAGTGTGGTGATCAATTGTTACTGGTTTGATTGGGGTTTGCTTATCCATAGAGGTTCCAGAGCCGCACGGCAGGCTCCAAGTTGGTTGTACTTACATTCTTTGATGCGCAAACCTCTTAGACGGATTCATTATTTTCGAAAGGCGTTAGTTTGGCTTTCTTGCTCACTCATTTCGCCATGCACGCCGTGCTCGGGCTAGTTATGGTTTTGACTGCAGCGCCTAGTCTCAAATCAATCTTTTGAGGTGTTTTGCTTCTTCCAAGGATCGGCTTTGGATTTCTTTTTAGGTTTGCTTGCACTCGAATCTTTTTTTGACGTCTTGTTAGAGATGCCACTAGGCTTGCGGGGGGCGCTTGCTTTTGGAGCTTTGTCTACAACAGCTTCCTCGCTTTCTAAGTCGGTAGGGCGATCAATTAAGCCGGTCAAAAATGCTCTTAATACTTGGTTGCCACACTCTCTGTAATGCTTGTGGCCGCGTTTACGGAATAGCGCAGATAACTCGCTTTTAGTTAGTTTACTGCCACCACGGTGGAGTACTTTGAGCATCCCCTCGTCGCGCAGTGCGAAAGCGATTCTTAGCTTTTGCAGAATTTCGTTTTTGTTGATTCGTTCTACTTTTGGTAAAGCAGGAGCGTCTTCGCGTAAACCACGGCGCTCGGCGATTAGGCCATCCAAAAATGCCGCTATTTCTGGGTCAGTGGTTGCCACAAAGTCATCCTCACCTTCCTTAGCTATGCGCGCTCTAAATCCAGCGCCATCAATCTTAATGGCATTGTGGGGATTCTTAGAAAATAGGGATGCGGCATGAGAGTCTTTTAGTTTCAGTGCGAAACGTAAGCGGCGAAGTATGTCGTTGTTAGTCATTGAGTCTTGGGTAGAGTTGTTGGGAGCTTGGCTGGTTTAAGGTCAGACCAAATTTAAGCTTTTTTGGAAAACTTAGTGAGCGCAATTTCGCCCCGAAGATTGGGTAAAAAAGCGACGGTTGACTGTTTTGACGGCGTACTGTTGAGGGCCAAAAAAGTGTCAAGTTTGAATCCTAGCTCGTCACACAGCACCTTAAAGTCCCTAATAGTGCATAGGTGAATGTTGGGCGTGTCATACCATTTGAATGGCAATTGTTCGCTGACCGGCATTTGCCCATAAAACATGAGCTGAAGTCGGTTTCGCCAATAAGCGAAGTTTGGGAAAGTAACGATCCCGTGCTTGCCCACCCTCAACATTTCTTGTAAAAGCTCGTGTGGGTGACTGATGGCCTGCAAGGTTAGCGACAGTACCACGTAGTCAAACGAATCATTATCAAAATCAGCAAGACCTTGGTCTAGATTGGTTTGTATGATGTTGACGCCATTCTCGATGCCCGCCGCCACATTGCCGGCATCAATCTCTATGCCATAACCGCTGACTTGCTTTTCTTGGGTCAAGGTTTTTAGAAAGTGGCCATTACCACAGCCTAAATCCAAAACCTTTGCGCCCTTTGGTATCCAATCGGCAATGGTTTGTAGGTCGGCCCGCCCATAGGGGTTGTGCCCAGTAGTGCTCACATAAGGGTTAGTCATGCTTAACTCCCGCCGACGACTCATTGTTTAATTGGCCATGAGTTTCGCTCGTGATGCCACGTTCTACTCTTTGCATGTAGGCCTTTAATACCCTCACGTAGTCGGGCACGTCTAACAGGAAGGAGTCGTGCCCGTGCGGACTTTCTATTTCGGCGTAACTTACGTTTAGGCTATTGTTTTGCAAGGCTCTGACCATTTCACGAGAGCGTTCTACTGAAAAACGCCAATCGCTTGAGAAGGACACAACCATAAAGTCTGCTTTCGCCACCGATAGCGCTTGAGTGAGGCTGTCGTTGGTTTTGGCTGCGGGGTCAAAGTAGTCTAACGCCTTGGTCATTAGCAGATAAGTGTTGGCGTCAAAGCGGTCGATAAACTGATCGCCTTGATGGCGCAAATAACTCTCCACCTCAAACTCAGTATCAAAACGGTAGTCGAAGCTGGATTTCTTGCGCAAATTGCGGCCAAACTTGCTGGCCATCTTATCGTCAGATAAGTACGTGATGTGGCCCAGCATACGCGCCACTCTTAGACCTCTATGAGGCACCTTGTTTTGCTCAAAGTAGCGACCGTCACAATAGTCTGGGTCGGTGCGAATCGCTTGCCGCGCAACTTCGTTGAATGCGATGTTTTGGGCGCTAAGCTTAGCTGCAGCGGCAATAACCACAGCGTGTCTTACCCGATCTGGGTAGCGAATACTCCACTCCAAAACTTGCATACCGCCTAAACTGCCACCCATCACCGCGGCGAAGGTTTCGATACCTAGATGGTCAGCTAACCGCCGTTGAGACTCCACAAAGTCATTGACCGTCACAAATGGGAAGTCAGGGCCAAAAATAGTGCCGGTTTTAGGATTGAGCGAAGTCGGTCCGGTGCTGCCAGAGCAGCCTCCCAAGTTATTGGCGCACACAACAAAAAAAGTGTTGGTGTCAATTGCCTTGCCGGGGCCAATTATGAGCTCCCACCAGCCGGCTGTTTTGGGGTCATCAGAGTGATAGCCTGCAGCATGGTGGTCGGCCGTGAGGGCAGGGCAAACGAGGATGGCATTGTCTTTTGCCGAATTCAGTTCACCATAGGTTTCGTAAACCAAGCTGTATTCCTCAAGCACATCGCCGCTTTCTAACTCAAGCGGCTGCTTGAACGACAGCGATTGGGGAACAACTATGTTCGGGACTGGTCTAGGTGATGCACTCATGAGCGATTGGATCAGCGTCGCAGCGAGTTAGCGAAACGCGCCTGGCGAGATCGGGTCAACTAATAATGTCAGAGTTAGATTTAGAAACAGTATAACTAAGATAGGGGACAGATCGAGCCCGCCGATCGGAGGTAATAGGCGTTGCGCTGGGCGCATAATTGGGTAGGCAATTTGCTGCGCGACAGAAACGATTGGGTTGTACGATCCACTGGCAATCCAACTTGCGATGATCATGACAAATATCGAGGCAATAAAAATGTGCACACTCGAGCGTAAGACTTCACTCAGTCCAAACAACAACACATAGTTCATTGGTGGCAAACCGCTCACAACGGCATACAAAGCTGCGATCTTTAGGGTTGCCACGGCAAAGGCTAAAACAACATTCGCGGTGTCGATCATGCCGATTGGCGGCAGCACTTTGCGCATGGGAATCAAAACCGGATTGGTGACGGCGATTACAAATTGTCCTAAGGGATTTCGAAAATCGGCTCTCACCCATTGCATCCAAAACCGCAATAAGACGACATATAAATAAAGCCCGATAAGAGTATCGATCAGTAAAGTGGCGGCGTTTACAGCGTAGTTCATAGCTTAATAGATAAGGAGTTTGTGATTAAGTTCAATGCAGTGTTCACGTTAGTGCACATTAGCCGAGCTCGCGCGCGAGTTGAGCGGCTCGCTTTAGCGCCGCGTCAAAAGCCGAATCAACAATATCATCAAAATGCGCGTCGCTGAGTACATTCAAAGCGGCCTCGGTAGTGCCTTTGGGTGACGTTATGTTGCGGACTAAGGTGGCAATGTCGTCGTCCGACTCCTTGGCCAATACAGCGCTGCCCTTGGCGGTTTGAAACGCTAAGATCCGCGCCGCTTCGGGCTCAATGCCGTGTTTGATCGCGGCTTCAATCATAGCGTTAAGCATGGTTAGAAAGTAGGCTGGGCCGCTGCCCGACAAAGCGGTTACCGCATCGATGTCTTGATCTGACCCAACCCAGACGCAAATGCCTACTGCGCTCATTATCTTTTCAGCCAATTGGCGCTGATCTTCAGAGGTTGACGCATTCGCATACAAACCCGTAGCACCCTGATTAATCAGTGCAGGTGTATTGGGCATGGCTCGCACAATAGCCTGTTCCGCGCCCAACCATTTAGTGATCGAGTCGGTGGTGATCCCTGCCGCAACTGAAATAAGTAAAGGCTTTTGCGCGTTGATGCGTTGCGCATGATCTGCAATGAGTTGATGCAGCCCTTGAGGCTTAACCGCACAAATTAGCACATCGCTTGAATCGATTAGTTCTTGCGCGTTTGCCGAGGCGCAAACGCCATATTGCTTGTGAAGCTGTGCGTTTTTATCTGCATTGCGATCAAACACATGAATGGCTGACGAGTTTATCTGATTGACTAAGCCCGCGATGATGGCGGTGCTCATATTGCCGCCACCCAAGAACCCTATTGTTTTGCCGTTGATCATTTGCTGCTTAATGTTTGAGTAAGTCGTTTGCTCGTATTTTTATTGGGCTCAATAAGCCCGAATTTCAGTGTAGCGCAATTGTTAAGGTCGTGGACCAAATAAGTCGGTGCCAATGCGCACCATGGTGCTGCCTTCGTAGATCGCAGCCTCAAGATCATTCGACATGCCCATTGAAAGTGTGTCCATGCGTAAGCCCGCCGCCGCGTTGCTTGACTCTAACAACTCGCGAGCTTGCGAGAAAACTCGCCGCTGAGCCGATTCGTTATCCTGAGGTGCTGGTATCAGCATGAAACCCCGGCAGTTTATGTTCGGATGATCCGCAAGTATCTCAAGGGTGCTCATAATATCGTCCGCGGCTAAACCGGCTTTGCTTTGTTCGCCTTCTAGATTGAGCTGTAACAGTATGTTGAGCTTTGGGCGTTCTGCTGTGGCTTCAAACTGCTCCGCCAGACGGCGGGCGATCTTGGGGCGATCGACACTATGAACCCAGTCAAATTGCTGTGCGATTTGAGCCGTTTTGTTCGACTGGATCGCGCCGATAAAGTGCCATGTGATGTCAAAACCAGCCAGCTCTCGTTGTTTGTCGAGCGATTCTTGTAGGTAATTCTCGCCAAGATTTGCAACCCCGCGTTCAGCGAACCACGCTAATGTCTCGACGCTTTGCTTCTTACTGGCACCGATTAGAGTAACTTCGTCAGCGGGTCGATCGGCCTTTTGCAATGCGGTTTGAATGCGCGATTGCACCGTGTCTAAACGGTTTTTCAGACCCTCTGAATTTAGCTCTGTGTTCGGCGGTGTTGAAGTTCGGCTGTGCATGGCGAGATCGTCCATTCGCTGTGAATTCGATTAATTGTGGGTATACTTGGACTTGAGTCTATTTTAAGGGCCTGCCTTTACCAAAGCTAGGCGAAGAGCATAGTACCGCTTTTCGGTTTACTTAAAGTAGACGTTATCCAATGTGACCTACCAAATTAAAACAATTACTTATGGATATCGCAGAACTACTCGCGTTTAGTACAAAAAACAAAGCCTCAGACTTACACCTATCTGCAGGTCAGCCCCCCATCATTCGTGTTGACGGTGACATCAAGCGCGTAAATCTTCCGGTGATCGACTCAGATACCGTGTTGAAAATGATTTACGACATCATGAGCGATGCCCAGCGGAAGCAATATGAAGAGGAGTTAGAAGTCGATTTCTCGTTCGATATCCCCAATGTTTCGCGTTTCCGAGTCAATGCGTTTAACCAAGACCGCGGTCCAGCGGCCGTGTTTAGGACTATTCCTTCGGTTGTATTAAGTCTAGATGAATTAGGCGCACCTGAGGTGTTCAAAGAACTCAGTATGCGACCACGCGGATTGGTGTTAGTCACTGGGCCTACTGGTTCTGGTAAGTCGACAACCCTGGCGGGCATGATTGACTACATCAACGAAAAACAACGCTCGCATGTGCTCACCATCGAGGACCCGATCGAATTTGTGCATCAGAATAAACGCTGCTTGATTAATCAGCGCGAATTGCACAAAGACACACATAGCTTTGATGCAGCACTGCGTTCGGCCTTACGCGAAGATCCAGATATTATTCTGGTGGGTGAGCTACGGGACTTGGAGACCATTCGTCTGGCTATGACTGCGGCTGAGACGGGTCACTTGGTGTTTGGGACCTTGCACACAAGTTCAGCGCCTAAAACCATTGACCGGATTGTGGATGTTTTCCCAGGCGATGAAAAATCTATGGCGCGCTCGATGTTGTCTGAATCGATTCAAGCGGTTATCACTCAGACCTTATTAAAACGCGTGGGTGGTGGCCGAGTTGCCGCGCACGAAATCATGGTAGGCACCCCAGCGATCCGAAATCTGATTCGTGAGGATAAAGTGGCGCAGATGTATTCGATGATTCAGACTGGGCAAAGTGATGGTATGCAAACCCTAGATCAGTGTTTGGAAGAGTTGGTGAAACAACGCCAAATCACTATGGGTGACGCGCGTATTCGAGCCGTCGACAAATCCAAATTCATGTAAGCGAAGAGGAGACGAAGTATGTACAAAATGCCTGATTTACTCCGCACCATGATGGTCAAGAATGCGTCGGATTTGTTTATTACAACCAATGCGACGCCTTGTTTTAAAGTCGACGGTAAGATTTACCCGATTGCGGGTGACGCCTTAAATGGGACGCAATCTCAAGAGCTCTGTTATTCAATTATGAACGAGGAGCAACGCCGAGTTTTTGAGTCCGAAAAAGAGTGTAATTTCGCGATTCACCCGAAAAAAATTGGTCGATTCCGTGTTAACACCTTTGTACAGCGTAATCACGTTGGCATGGTGATTCGAGCGATTAAAACCAGTATCCCAAGTGTCGAAGAGCTTAAGCTGCCCAAAATGATGGAGCAGATGATCATGCGCCGTCGCGGCTTATTGATCTTCGTGGGTGGCACGGGGACAGGTAAAAGTACGTCGATGGCGTCCTTGGTGGACTATCGTAATCGCAATGCGCAAGACCATATTGTGACGATTGAAGACCCAATCGAGTATCTGCATTCGCACAAACGCTCGATCGTCACGCAACGCGAAGTGGGGGTTGATACAGACTCCTTTGACAACGCCTTGATTAATGCAATGCGTCAAGCGCCGGATGTTATCCAGATTGGTGAGATTCGAACCCGCGAGACAATGGATAGCGCAATCGTATTCTCAGAAACAGGCCATCTTTGTATCGCAACACTGCACGCCAATAACGCTTATCAAGCTTTGGATAGGATTTTTAACTTCTTTCCAGCCGACCGGCGTGACCA
>CAZOIG010000054.1:0-3583 GCA_964579235.1 uncultured Gammaproteobacteria bacterium | reverse complement strand
GCGGGCGTAAACCCAAGTAATGCCCTAGAGCATGAAATGCACACGGTTTACGCCGGAGCCATTTGCCACGCGCAAGAAGGTTCGGTAACCAGCGGTACTGGTGGTGGAACTGTTTGCACTCGAGATGGCGCTAATGACGCTAATCAAAACAATTCAGATCGTGTGGCGATTGATTACATTTTGGATGCCACGCGTCAGACCACCGACTTTGCGGCGGTTGGCTGCAACGGCGCGAGCCTAACTGTTCCGGCTGGTCAAGACTTGCACGTAGCCAGCGTGTATTGGACAGCCGATATCGATGGCGATGGCGTTCGGTCTTTGTATTGCCAAACCATGAATTTAGAAACCAACGTTGCCGTTGGTGCCGCGCTGCCGATTGTGGATGGCATTGAGCGTTTGCAAGTTCAGTATGGCGTTGACGACGACGAGAACGGTGTGGTCGAGCGTTACGTGTCGTTTACTAACCTAGGCGCAGCAAACACCGACAAAGTTCGCTCAATGCGTTTGTCCATGTTGGTGGCGAGTAGCTTGGTAAGAGAAGAAGCCAAAACTGAGCAACTAGAGGCTGACGCGCAAAAATTTAAGTTATTAGATGGCACCCTTGAAGAATTTGCTGTGGACGATGTTTATCGGCAAGTGTTCTCCACCACAGTGATGGTGCATAACGTTACAACCGACGTATTTGCGGAGACGCTGTAATGGTCGCAGATGCTAGTCGATCAAAACCCGTAAGCCGCGTAATTCAAATAAACCAAGATTGAAATAAATAAGACTCAAGTAGATACGATGAATCTTCCAAATCAAAAATTATTAGTTAAACAGAACGCCAAACTTGGCTCGGCGCATAAGCCTTTAAAGCCTTGGTTCTCTGATGCTGCTAAGCAAAGTGGCGCGGCGTTGCTTATTACTATGATTGTAGTGTTGGCGCTGTCGGTTGTTGCTGTGGGGGTAACAGGCAGCAATCAGGCTCAGTCTTTGATGGCGCGCAGTAGTCAGTTTCGCATGGAAAGCTTCAATGCGAGCTACGCCGAAATTGATGCTCAGCTCGACAAGATCAATAAACGCAAAATTAGCGACGGCTTGCCCGCGTGGATGTCTGCCGCGTTGAATGACGGCATTGGCGCACGCTTATCTACAGCCGATCAAAATTCCGGGGGAATGGCGCTGGCCGCAGACGTACTATCTACATCTACTGATCGCTGGGTGGCGTCGGAGTATCGCGGTGACTGTGTGATCTTTGGGCAACAGATCGGAGCGGGTAAAGAGTCTTATCGTTGTAACGAAATGGTGCTTGAATCGAGCGCCAAATTAAAGAACGCCAATATTGAATCAAGACAGTCTCAGGTGTACGAGTACTACACGAAAAACTAACTTGCCCTTCTAGGCAACTACTGAAAGCCAACTACCAAACTGAATACCAGACGGAAACCACTATGAAACTCACCATACAGGCTAAACATTTGTTCGCGGCATGCTTAATGCTGACGTTTTGTTTTTCGGGTGCAAGCAGTGTTCATGCCGGCCCAGATCAAGGCGAGAATATTGAAGTTCTTGAGCATGCTTATTTTTCGATAGTGCGCGAGCCAACGCCTCGCCGCGACGGTGTGATCCTAATCGAAAGAGAGCTCGATAATTCGGGCCAAGCTTGTATCGGTTGCGATCTACGTTTGGATTTGCCGTATGACTTAACTATTAAGGTCGGCGGCAATGTCTCTGCGATGAGTATGGAGCAATTTGTGTTTTTGCCGCGCCAAGAGGTGATTGTTGAGTTATTGAATGGGCAATTGCTTTCAATTGGCATGGTGAATGTAGAAAGGGGTACTCGCTACCGCAACGACATTTAGGTCCTTGGGGTTATTTACGTAAGTAAGATTGAGTTGAAATGATTATGAAAATCGAAACGTCTATGAAAACCAAACGAGCTCTTTACTGTGGATTGAGTTTTTTAATGTCTATGTCTGTTGGCCAATCGGCATGGGCAGAGGATATTGAAATCTATCAAGCGGTTTTTAACACCGACCAAAGTATTGGTGATTCGCGAACCAACGACCCTAACGTCCTGTTTGTGTTGGATAACTCTGGGAGTATGGGTTCTTATCGTTTAATACAAGAAGGTCCGGCTCAAGGTTTAGGTCCATACGACCCTAGCGTGGATTACGGAGGTGGAGATCGTGATACCAACATCTATCTGTACAGTACAAATATGGTGTATCAGGGAATTGAGCTAAAGAGCCAGCAAAATGTCTGTAAGGCTGCGCAGAACGCATTTGCAAACAACCCTAATTTACCTATTCACCAAGATAAGTATATTCAATGGACTAAGTACTCAGGCAACGAGTACGGTTGGACTATTAGCTACCTTCAGAGCGACAGCAATAAGGAAGTATTTGAATGCCAAGACGATAACGGAATCCACGGCCGAACCAATAACGCCAAGGGCAAGTTCCCACGCAAATGTTCAGTAAACACAGAGCTCTGTTGAAGCAACAACGGCAATGCGCAGTACCGTCAAAAACAAGAGTTTGAGGGCGGTCGAGAATGGCCGTGGGGCTACAATTTTGGCGAGCGCATATTGGTAGACGGGAACTACCACCAATTTTTGAACCAAAAAAATCCGATCCTCGACGAAGCGACAGTACAAAATTGCAGCTACAACGATGAGCTTTTGCTTGATTCAGATACGAGCATAGTTTATCGATGCCTACAAAAGCTCGAGATCATGAAGCGGGCTCTAAAGAAAACGTTGGAGCCCAATTCTGATGATCCAGGCGCCGCCGACCTAACTGGCATCAACTTAGGTTTGATGCGCTTCAATTACAACACTGACTTCGCCAGCTCAGGTGGCACAATCATTGACGCGGTCAACGTAGCGGATGCTCCAACGAAGACTGATTCAGACGATGATACAAGAACCAATCGAGACGACTTTTTAGCCAAGCTTGAAGGTATGAAGTTTGAGCTTTACACGCCTCTTGCTGAGGCGATGTATGAGGCCTATCTATATTATGAGGGCAGCACACCCTACGGTTCGGAATATGAGACGGATACGAGTGGTCAAGAGACATTAGACGATGAGGCGGTGATCGATGGCTTTGTCGGCAACTCAATTTTTGATGAGTATTATTTGTCGCCCGTCACAACCAACCAGTGCCAAGGTAACTATGTTGTACTTTTATCGGATGGTAACCCCGTTCGTGATACGAGTTTTGATTCAAGGATCAAGGCCTTGCCGAATGTGGGGTCTTGTTCGGGCAATTGCTTGGATGAAGTGGCCACTGCGCTCAAGGAAAATTTGGGGGTATATACCTTCACCATTGGTTTTGATATCGATACCACCTTGCTCAAAGATGCCGCGTTCAACGGTTCGCCTAAAGATAATCCAGTAGATGGCGACGGCTACTTTACGGCCGACAGTTTAGAGTCTTTGACCTCTGTATTCACGCGAATTTTGGGTCAAGTGCAGACCATTGAAGCTGACTCCTTTGTCGCACCTGCGGTAACCGTAAACGCGTTTAACCGTTTGCAAAACCGTGAAGACATTTACTACGCGGTATTTGAGCCGAAGGCTGATTTGCGTTGGCCG
>CAZOIG010000053.1:0-3420 GCA_964579235.1 uncultured Gammaproteobacteria bacterium | reverse complement strand
TCCTTTCGTGCCTGTCGCTCGAATCCATATACCTAAACAGGAGTTTGACTCGGCTGAGCAAAACCGCATGTGTGAAGATTTATCCTTCAATGTATGGCATGCAACAACCGACATTCGACCGCTCAGTTATTTGAATGAGTTGCGCCGAGATCTTTATTTGCACACCGCCGCGTTTCGAAGAGTACGCAATGACGCCCCAATTGGAGAGCCGAATAGCTGGTGTGATTCCATGCCTTCACTCTGCGAGGAGAGTCCGGAGCTTCCTAATACTGAACTTTCAGATCGCGAGCGCGATCAGTTATCGAATGAAGTAGATCTATAGTGAGATGGGGTGTCTTCCCACGGCAACTCTCACTATAATGTGCCCTCGTACAAACGAGCACAAAAAAGGCTAGGGTTGCTGCTTTAGCTAATTAAGAAAAACGATGACTGAACAATGGGTTCCAAATAAGAAAGATAGAACAGCTTTGTGGTTTGTTCTATTTAAGATAACAGTCTATTACATAGTCTTGTTTGGCTTACTTTTCGCCTGCATTAAGTTCATTCCTGGTTTTCTTGATGGTTTGCCCGTTGGCGGGGTCAGTGATTTGTCGAGTGCGGCTGATCTAGAAATCTCGCAACTAGAGCAGACCATTCTCAGTGGTGACTTAGAACAAGCGGATCTAGGTATTTCTTCCGATCAACCAATTATTAAGAAGCTCTTTTTTAGTGATGCGCTGTCACTGTTTTATGCAATGTTTGGCACCATACTGCTTATGTTGCCGGTGTCTTGGGTGTTGCGCGTAATCAACCTTGAAGGCGATCATGATCATTCGCTTGATGAAACCACTCTTTTGTTGCCTGCTGTGGTTGCCGGCATTGTAATGGTGGTTCAGCACAGTCTTGCTTTGGCGTTTAGTCTGGCGGGCATTGTAGCTGGGGTTCAGTTTCGCCGAGCCTTAACTGACACGTTTGATACCTTATTTATTTTTGTAGCTATAGCCGTGGGGATTTCCGCGGGTATTCATGCTTTAGATATAGCAATAGTCATCACGGTATTTTTTGCTTACGCTGCATTGTTTGTTTGTATTTTTGGTGACGGCCTAGAATCACAACACGCAGCGCACCAAAAAAAGCAAAAACTGCGTATGAAGCAGGCAGCCCTCGAAGCCAAAAAAGCGGCCGAGGCAAGTAATCCAAGCGCTAATAGCGACTCCCCTAAAAACTAATGAAATTTATCCCCCGTTGGCTCGCAAGCCTTGTTGCTTGCGCGCTGTTAACAGCGGTTGCAAGTCAATCCGCATACGCCGTATACCCCGCTTGTACACCTTTTAGCGATTCCGTTTCGCGCGTGGTCGCTATTGGCGATGTGCATGGCGACTACGAGCGCTTCGTAGAGGTGCTTCGTTCTACTAGTTTGATCAATGAAGACAACGACTGGATTGGTGAAAACGCAACCCTGGTACAGTTAGGCGATTCGACTGATCGCGGCCCTGACTCGCGTAAAGTGATCGACTTGCTTCGCAAACTGAAAGGTCAAGCGAGAAAGACTGAAGGTAAGGTGGAAGTCGTGATTGGTAATCACGAGATCATGAACATAACGGGTGACCTACGTTACGTACATCCCGGCGAATATGAGGCGTTCAGAGACAAGAACTCGCAAAAGCGCCTCGATCGATATTACAAGCGAGTGGTTGCAGCATTAAAGGCGGATTCAGGAGAGGGTCGCAGCTTCGCACTTCCTGAAGGTCACCGCGAACAATGGGATAAGCAGCACCCCTTGGGTTTTGTAAAGCACAGAGAAGCTTGGAGCCCAGAAGGCGAGTACGGCCGATGGGCGCGGCTAAACCCTGCGGTCGTACAAGTTGGCGACACGCTGTTTTTGCATGGTGGTCTCTCAGAGAAGTATTCACTGATGAGTCTGAACGAATTAAATAAACGGGTTCGGCGCGAACTGGCAGACCCGCGTAAATGGCAAGAAGGATCCGTTATCGATGATCCTGATGGGCCATTTTGGTATCGAGGTTGGGCAAGGATGCCTGAAACCGAAGAGAACTTGGCTAAGTTGAATGAAGTGTTAGCTCGTTTTGACGCCAAGCGCATGGTTGTGGGGCATACGCCCATTTTGAATACGGTGCTGCCTCGCTTTGGCGGTAAGGTTGTGTTGGTGGATGCTGGTATGTCTGAGTACTATTTTGGCGCCAACGCCGCGCTCGAGTTATTAAGTGATTGCGCGTTTAGCGTGACGGCGGGGCGACGTACTGCTCTGCCTGAAGATAATCAAAGCGTCGTTCGTTACCTTGAGCAGGTCGCTCGAAATGTCGAAGACGATGCGCGTATCAATGCCTATATAGACTCGCTCAGCAGCGAGACTATCGGTGACGAGGCTCTCGGTAACGAGGCTTCCGATAACGAAACTCAAATCCAGTAGTTTTGCTTTAGGTTTTTTGCTGTTCCCTTGCAAATGTACAGCTTGGGCTTTAGGGTTTTACGGGTAGTTGTACTAACAATTCACTCGTAAAGGATCGATATATGAAATACGTAGACGGTTTCGTGGCCGCTGTGCCAACCAATAATCAAGAAGAATACTTAAAGCACGCAGAGGAAATGGGTCTCGTGTTCAAAGAGTATGGCGCTTTGGGTATCGTTGAAACATGGGGTGACGACATCCCTGACGGCGAAGTGACCTCTTTCGCGATGGCGGTGAAATGCGAGCAAGACGAAACCGTTGTGTTTTCTTGGGTAACGTGGCCGTCGAAGCAAGTTCGCGACGAAGGTATGCGAAAGTTGATGGAAGACCCAAGGATGACAGACGAGTCTAATCCTATGCCGTTTGATGGAAAACGACTCATCTATGGCGGATTCCAAGTCGTTCTAGAGTTATAGCGCCTCGCGATGTTTGTTGCGGACAACAAACTTATAAATAAATCGATCAGTATTCCATCTGATACTTGGATCGAAAACACGCTTTCTTAGGTCGTCGTTTGGGTTGGCCAGAAAAAACGCCTCCTCTAACAGTTCGAAGCCCGCCTCACTCAGATGATGTTTGACGATATCTGGATCAATGCGGTGTAGATCATTAGCGGCCTCATAGCCAGATCCGGGCAAGGCTCTATGGTCGCTAATGATGAGAACTCCAGTGTCTTTGAGCATCGACTTAATAGTCGCGAGAGCCTTTTTGTGGTCTACGACTGAGTCGCGCATCTGTTCAACCTGCCCGTTTCTCGAGCGGCTTACAAAAAACAGATCGTGGTAGTTAATGCCCATAAACGCGATGTCGACGCTGTTCTTACCAACGTTGATTTCGCTCAGGTCCACTTGATCAATACGAACGACATTTTTTAGCCTTCCGTTATGCAGTCGCTCGGTGAGTTCCTTGCCACCAAACCGCCATGTCAGATGGTCGTTATGAGCATAGATTTTCCCCTGCTCGCCCACCGC
>CAZOIG010000052.1:0-1834 GCA_964579235.1 uncultured Gammaproteobacteria bacterium | reverse complement strand
TAAGCGTGCAATTGAGCAGTTATCTATAAAAGAGCTGGAGCGCTCATTGAGGTATTTGACCGATACTTCAATGGTTTTGGTGGATATCGACCACTTTAAGAAAGTAAATGACGTATACGGGCATCAGGTTGGAGATAGGGTGCTAGTTTTAGTGGCAGATCATTTGCGTGACCAAACCCGCGGCTATGACATACTGGCTCGCTGGGGTGGGGATGAATTTATAATTTTGTGCCCAAACACCTCACATCCTGAGGTTGAAGAAATAATGAATCGGCTTCAAAAGCCTCTATCACTGTCATATGAAGAACACTCGATTGACGTCACGCTTAGCATTGGGGGCACAACCGTTCCTCCGTTAGCTGAAAATCAATTTGAACGTTTATTTTCGCAAGCAGATAAAGCCTTATACCAAGTAAAAAAAAGCGGTCGTAATAACCGCTGTCACTTTCATGATCTTTCTTACGATATCTAAATGCCTGTTGGTGTGTCGTAAAAAATGAGCACCTAACACGGTGCTCAATCGGTGTTACAAATAACGGGCTTCAAGATGTTGCTTGAAGTAGCTTGGATTTAGAGTCTCTCCTGTCGCTTGCTTAACCAACTCATCGGTTGACAGCAAACTGCCTTTACTCCAAATGTTGTCAGAGAGCCAAGTGAAGATAGGGCTTAGATCTCCTGAGGTAACGGCACCATCGACATCCACTTTTGTCTTCATTGCCGCCATAAATTGAGCAGCATACATGGCACCTAATGTATAACTTGGGAAGTAACCAAACGCCCCGTCGGTCCAGTGAATATCTTGCATGCACCCATTTTTATAGTTGCCTGCAGTAGACAAACCCAGATACGTCTGCATCTTGTTATCCCATAGCTCAGGGACATCTTTGTAATTGATTTTTCCGTTAATTAAGTCTCGCTCGATCTCGAAGCGCAAAATGACATGGGCTGGGTACGTCAGTTCATCGGCATCAACGCGGATAAAGTCTTTTTTTACTCGGGTGTACAGCTTGTTGAGGTTATCTGGCTCAAACAAAGCGCGATCATGGGACGAAAACTGCTTTGTGGCCATTTGACTTAGATGACCAATGAAAGGCGCACTGCGCCCCAGCTGCATCTCAAAGAATAATGACTGGGATTCATGAATACCCATAGAGCGAGCTTCACCACTTGGATTGCCAGATAACGCTGAAGGTAACCCCTGCTCGTAGCGAGCATGTCCAGTTTCATGCACTATGCCCATTAGCGATTGCATGAACTCTTTTTCGTCGTAGCGGGTTGTTATCCTGACATCTTCAGGAACACCGCCACAGAACGGATGGACACTTTCATCAAGGCGACCGTGTTTGAAATCAAATTGCAGTAGCTTCATGACTTCAAGCCCTAACGCCTTCTGTTTTGAGGTATCGAAGGTGCCCGTTGATTCAATCAGGGTCTCTTTACTTTGTTTACTAATCACTGTGTCAATGAGATTAGGAAGCCAAGATTTCACGTCATCAAAGATTTGAGTGAGGGAATCGCTGTTTGTTCCTGGCTCGTAGATATCAAGCATGGCATCGTAAGGATTTAGCCCCGTCGCTTCTGCTCGGATTTGCGCCTCTTCTTGCGATAATTCAACGACAGGCTGCCAGTTTTTTGCAAACCCTTGCCAATCATCATTACCTCGTTGTGTACGCCACGCATGTTCACATTTGGAGCCTGCAAGTGACTTTGCTTCTACTAACTTAGCAGGCAACACGTTGGACATGAGCCAGCTTCGCTTCATCTCTCGCAGGACCGCAGTGTCTTGCGTTGACAGAGATTGCTCAGAGGCTTTTTCAAACCATTCTTCTAATTG
>CAZOIG010000051.1:0-10881 GCA_964579235.1 uncultured Gammaproteobacteria bacterium | reverse complement strand
CTGTCCACGGTCAGAACCTCTTCGGTCAGCGGTACAGATTGTTCTTGAGGCGAGGCCGTGCGAGCAATCGACTCAATCGGCATAGGGTTTACCGCCTCAAATGGCAGTGGTGTTTGCGCTTCGAGCTCATCGCTACCGCCACCGGTATTGTCGGCAACAGAGATAGTTTCAGCGTCTTCATCACGCAAGTTGTTGGATGAATTGATTAAAACAATATCGAGGTTGTTGTCGTTGTTATTGCGCGAAGCAATCTCAGGCATAGTAAAACTTACCCCGAGGATAACGATGGCGTGCAATAGCGCTGCGAAAAACAGAGCGATGCTGAAAATGTCACTTTTTTCTACCATTGCGCTTTGAGATGAGTGCCAGCGTGTCTCGCCTAAGCTAGCTTTGCTTCAATCGCCTGCAACATATCCAGCGCAATATTGGTGCCAAACGCTTCATTAATCTCTTTGATGCAGGTGGGGCTGGTCACGTTGATTTCAGTTAGGCGGTCGCCGATCACATCTAATCCTGCGAACAATATGCCTCGCTCTACCAATTCAGGGCCGACCGCTTCAGCTATCGCAAAATCGCTCTCGCTTAGGGCTTGCGCGACCCCAGAGCCGCCTACCGCGAGATTGCCTCGGGTTTCGCCTTTGGCTGGAATTCGCGCCAAGCTATACGGTACGGCTTTGCCGTCCACCATTAAGATGCGTTTGTCTCCTTTTACTATTTCTGGAATGAAGGTTTGCGCCATTGCGTAGCGTGTGCCGTGCTCGGTCAGCGTTTCAATAATCACGCCAATGTTGGGTGAGCCTTCGCTCACTCTAAAAATAGACGCGCCGCCCATACCATCAAGTGGTTTTAGAATGATGTCTTTATGCTCACTTAAAAAGCTTCTCAAGTCCGAAGCAGAACGCGTGATCATGGTCTCAGGGCAAAGCGTTGGAAACCAAGCGCAATAAGCTTTTTCATTGCAGTCGCGCAGCGCTTGCGGTTTGTTGACCACCAATGCGCCCTGACGCTCGGCTAATTCTAGGATATAGGTTGAGTACACGTACTCCATATCAAAGGGCGGATCTTTGCGCATTAAAATAGCATCCAATTCGCCCAACTTTTGGCTACTTGACTCACTCAGCTCATACCAATGATTGGCGTCTTGATAGACCGTCAGATCACGGCCAGCGCCCATGGCGGTTCCATTTACAATTGAAAGATCGCTCATTTCAAAGTAGCGGACTTTCCAGCCCGTTGCTTGAGCTTGCCAAATCATTTCAAACGTACTGTCTTTCTTAATGTTGATAGATCCGATTGGGTCCATCACGACGCCTAGAGTTTTCATATAAACTGTGTTTTCCAGCTGAGTCTTAGTTCGAGATTTTAAGAGTTCAAAACTTCAAGACGTGATAATACTACCTGCAAAGTGCTCTGTGTGATTAAACTCTAGTTCGAAATTGAAAAACGCAGTCCTACTGGGAGCAATAACTCATGATAGAAACTGAACGACTGATTCTTCGGCAATGGCAGGACAGCGATTTAGCCGGCTTCGCCCAGCTGAATGCCAATCCGACTGTAATGCGCTACTTTCCAGCGACCCTCGATCGCGCCAGCAGTGACGCTCTAGCTGAAAGAATTAAACGCTACATTGACGCCAATGGATACGGGTTTTACGCGGCAGAGCGCAAGCTCGATGGGCGCTTTATCGGTTTTATCGGCGCAAATCAAAGTCCAGAGAATTACCCATTTGCTCCCTGTGTGGATATCGGCTGGCGATTAGATCAAGAATTCTGGGGGCAAGGCTTGGCAACCGAAGGCGCGCTCGCCGTTCGCGATGATTGTTTTACTCGCTGTAAATTGGACGAGATTGTTTCACTGACCCCTGTTAGTAATTCACCGTCTGAGCATGTAATGCAAAAAATTGGTATGCAAAAACAAGCCGATACTTTTTTGCACCCATCGATGGCACAGGACCACCCACTAGCGGAACATATACTCTACCGAATGAATGAGGCTCAGTGGCAGCAGCAGTTAAAACATGAGTCGATCTAAATAGAATCGTCTAAGAATTTGAGCTTAGGCTGCACCGAGCAAGAAGTAGCACATTACGCTGATCAACACCGCAAAAATCAGGTTTAAGCGCATACCCTCGCGCAACATATCTTGTACGCTGACTTGGCCGGTGGCGTAGGCAATCGCGTTGGGAGCGGTGGCAACCGGCAACATAAATGCACACGATGCCGAAATCGTCGCTGGGATCATCAACAACTCTGGAGCAATGCCTGAACTGATTGCGGTGGCCGCCAGTACAGGCAAGACCAAGGTTGTCGTCGCTACGTTTGAGTTCAGCTCTGTGAAAAACGTAATACTGGCGCACACCAGCAAAATGACTAAGTAGATTGGCATGCCGACCACAGCCGCACTCAGCGCATCGCCGATAATGTCTGCCAAGCCACTTGCGAAAAAGGCAGCGGCTATGGTGATGCCTGCGGCAAACATTAACAAGATGCCCCAGGGTATTTGCACGGCATTGTCCCAATCGAGTAGCCCACCGCCTTTCTCTGAGCGCACGATGAACATTAACGCCGCCCCTAGTAAGGCGATAGTGGAGTCGCCAACCGATGCGGCATTCAATAGTTCGGAAAGGCCGCCGAAGGGTTGCGAGCGAAACACCCACAAGAAAATGATGAACAGGAATACGCCTACAACGCGAATCTCATCTTGCGTCCAAGGCGTATTCTCGGGCAGATCTGGTGAATTACTACCGTGCACGTTGCGCGTTAACCAAAGCCATGCGGTGGGAATTAAAACCACCACAATAGGCATGCCGATTTTCATCCAGTCGAGAAACCCAAATTCAGAGCCAACGCTTTGCTCATAAATTCCGGCAAAAATAACATTGGGAGGTGTGCCGATTAAAGTGGCGATACCCCCAATTGAACAGGCATAGGCTACCGATATGATGAGCGGTATCGTAAGGCTGTCATCGTCCATTTGGCGCAAACACGCGAGCACGATAGGCATCAACATTAAACAGGTAGCGGTATTGCTGATCCACATCGAGAGCAGGGCGGCCGCGAGCATGAAGGCCAACACCAGCATTTTGTTGCCATGGCGAGCACCACCGCGAGTGCCAACGGCACGCAGAATGGCAACTGCAAAACGTTTGTGTGCACCTGATCTCTCCAAGGCGCGTGCCATGATGAAGCCACCCATCAGTAATAATATGATGTGCGAGCCCAGGCCCGCTGCGGCTTCTTTATGATTCAGTACACCAAAAATCGGAAAGCCCGCGAAGGGGATAAGTGATGTTGCGGGAATAGGGATAGCTTCGGTTGCCCACCACCATGCGACCAATAAAGTTAACCCTGCCGTCACACTCGCCGCGTAACTGACGCTGTTGCTCAATAAAACTAGGGTGAGACCGATTGCAAATATTGGTCCGAGCAAGAGGTGAGGTAAGGATTTTGTCATATTGATGGGCTTGCTTGCTGCTTCAGCGGCTGTTTGTATCGATATACTTGTATCGATATAAAGGGTGTCGTGGACGCGTTTTGTTAGACCGCAAAGTTTGCTGCATTAGGTAAAGCGTTAAAAAAACCTAATCGATCAAACATGGTGTATTTGTGATTCTGTTGCTAGACTACGCCGCAGAAGAGCGCTGCCAATAACAACAATTCTAGGCGTGACCATATTTAGACTAAAACATACTATGAAGCGTAATACAGTTCTACCAAGCATTTTATTTGTCACTTTACTCTCTACTTTAATGTCGGGCTGTGGAACCGTGCGCAATCTGGTCGATCGTGACGACTCTGCGAAATCTTCAGAGAGCAACAACAAAGAGTTGGTAAAAGGCATCACCTATCCGCCTGAGATTACTGACAACGCGGCTGATCGCGCGGTTGAGACAAGCCCAGAGGATACGATTTCTTTTGACGAATGGCGCAAGCAACGTGAAGAAGCGCTAGAGGCTGCTCAGCCAGAGAGTTAAGCGGTCGTTCGCTCCAACACTTTTTAGACTTTCTGTGGCTATGCGGTAGGCCACATGGCTCATGTCGCCCGCCCGTTTCTTGTTTGCCTAGGGATTTCGGCATTCTTACATCTCACGCTACCGCCAAGCTTCAGTTTATTTTTACTGACGCCTATTTGTCATCTTTTTGTAATGAACCCCCTTCAGACTAAGCGCATTCCTAAATGGGATTCGTTAGCGTTGTGTTGATTTGCGACGCACAAATAATAAATTGAAGAGGTTTCATCACAATGAAAACTAAACTGATTGCATCATTGATCGCTTTGGCAGCGGTCGCAGCGACTCCAGCTCAAGCTGAAGTGAAAGTATCAACTCAAGGTGGTCTTAAAGTGACAACACCTACCCATTCTTTTCAGTTTGGTGGTCGTATCATGTATGACTACAACAAGGCTGAACTTAATGGCGTAACGGATGAAGACGATCTTGATTTGCGTCGTGGTCGTATCTACTTTAAAGGCGACTTGTCAGAAAATTGGGCGTTCAAAACTCAGTTTGATACTGACGGCACGCGTCAAGACGTTTACTTGCGTTACAAAGGCTGGGGTAAAAAGGCAACTTTGACCATCGGTAACCAACGTATTCCAGTAAGCTTGCAAGCGCAAACATCATCGAACGACATCAGCGTGCTAGAGCGTTCAGCACTGACTGAGTTGTATGATCCAGGCCGTCGTGAAAGCGTTATGTTGCACGGCGAGTTGAGCAAGCAGTCAACTTACGCTGTTGCGCTTTACGCGGACGACACTGAAGACTCAGAATGGGGTATCGGCGCGCGTTACACTAACGCTCCTATCTTGACTGACACAAGTGTTGTACACCTAGGTGCTTGGTACAACGACATTGACGAGCGCACTGCCGTTGGTTTTGAAGCAGCAGCTGTTTCTGGTCCTTTCCACATCCAAGCTGAACTTGTCGATGGCGAACAAGGCACACAAGACTTGAGTTCTGCCTATGTTCAACTGGGCTATATCCTAACTGGCGAAACCCTTCCTTATAAAGGCGGCAAATTCAAACGCGTAACACCTGGCGGTGACAAAGCTGCATGGGAAATTGTAGCTCGTTACGAAGATGGTGACGGTAGTTTTGGTGATATCGAATTGGGCACAACTGATGCGAAGTCTTGGACCCTTGGTCTTAACTATATCCCGCACAAGAACATCAAAATCGGTGTGAACTACACTGATGGCGAGAGCAACTTGAACGACGATGAAGGTAATGAATTCCGTATTCGTTTCCAAGCGACGTTCTAGGACACGTCTCTAGTTGTTTGCCGCTTGATTTTATCAAGCGCATAGAAAATCCCTGGCTGCGGTCAGGGATTTTTTTTAGCCTAATATAAGATATTTTCTTATTAAAAAGACGAATCAATCGAAGAAACTAATGGGTTGAGAGGGGGCTGTTTTTCACACATCGTTGCGAGAGCTCACCTATTATCACGCTTCCAATCAAATGTATCTAAGGTGAAAACTAATGATCAAACGTAATATCTTCGCAACTTCTTGCGTATTCCTTTCAATGGCGGTTGCGCCAGTAGCGTTCGCAGACAAGCACTCAGCGATGGAGTCTTCTGCAGAAATCTGTCAAGGCTTCGGACCACAAACTCCGCGCGACATTGACAGCAAAGTGGGCACCAACGATCGCATCATCACAATGGCTCCAGACTCGTCTGAAATGAACCTTTGTAATATCCACTATCATGTTAATGCAGAGCACAAAGCCGAAGCATTCTCTATCTATGCCGGCGAAGGTGAAAACGGCTACGGTGGTGGTTACAAGTGCAACATCAGCGAGAACTTAACGGCTGCTGAGTTAGCTCCAATCGAAAATAACGCGTGTAAGAACCTAAACCCTGGCGATACCATCGAGGTACACTGGGTGCACTCTTCATGTGATGTTACACCAGGTGCTGGTTTAGGCTCATGCTTGTCTGAGACCTGTGCTAATCCAAATCTGCGTGTTGAGACTCAAGTTTTCACCGTGGTAAACGACCCTAACGCTCTAGACTTCAATGACATGAGCTACGGCGGCAATATGGTAGACGGTTACCACCAGCCAAAAATGATCCCATCAAACACTGGTGAGCCAGTTGAGTTTGCTGGATCAACAACGGGCCCAAGCTTCACAGAGCAGTCTTGCTCACCATTGCAAGTGTCTTGGAGCGTACGTCCACAATGTGCCAAAGTTGATATCTCTTCTTTGAGCGCTTGGTGTGAAGACAACGTGTTCGAAGAGAACAAAGGACACGGCGTGCGTAAATTGGTTACTAATCCAGCGCTATTGTCTGAAATTGAGTAAACCATACGGTAGCTTAGATGCGCATCTTAAGCGCATTTGAGTACAAAAAGCCCGGTCTTTTGACCGGGCTTTTTTATTGATTTTGCGCTTTATTGAACTAGCACAAACGCTTTGGGTACGGTGTTTCGCCAAGGTAGATTTCGTGCCTGAATCGTCACCACTTTGGTTTAGGCTGAGTGGGGTTTTTGTTATAGTACGCAGCGTTTTTATTTAAGGTCTAGTCTGAGCACATACACCATGATTTCAACTTCCAATATTACGATGCAGTTTGGCGATAAGCCTTTGTTCGAGAACATCTCCGTGAACTTCACTGATGGCAACCGTTATGGGTTGATCGGCGCAAACGGCAGCGGAAAGTCAACTTTTATGCGAATCTTGGAAGGCGAACTAGAGCCCACCCATGGCAGCGTGAGCGTTACCCCAAACGAGCGCATCGGCAAACTTAATCAGGACCAATTTGCCTTCGAAGACTATACGGTTATTGACACCGTTATTAAGGGCTACCCTGAACTGTACGAGGTCAAGGCAGAGCGCGATCGTATCTATGGTCTGCCCGAGATGAGCGAAGAAGAGGGCATGAAAGTCTCGGAGCTTGAGGTGCAATTCGCCGAGATGGATGGCTATACCGCAGAGAGCCGAGCAGGAGAGCTGCTGATGGCCGTGGGTATCCCGATCGAACAGCATTTTGACACTATGAGCAAAGTGGCACCGGGTTGGAAATTGCGAGTGCTATTGGCGCAAGCCTTGTTCTCAGACCCTGACATTTTGTTGTTAGATGAGCCTACTAACAACCTCGATATTCATACGATTCGATGGTTAGAAAAAGTCTTGCAAGAGCGTCGTAGTACCATGATTATAATTTCGCATGATCGACACTTTTTAAACAGCGTCTGTACTCATATGGCTGATTTGGACTACGGTGATATCAAGCTGTTTCCAGGCAATTACGACGAATACATGACCGCAGCCGAAATGGCTCGCGAGCGCAAACTGGCCGACAACGCTAAGAAGAAAGCGCAGATTGCTGAGTTGCAGCAGTTCGTCAGTCGATTCTCGGCGAATGCGTCTAAAGCCAAACAAGCGACTTCACGCGCCAAGCAGATCGAAAAGATCAAGGTGGAGCAAATTCAGCCATCAAGCCGAGTTAACCCCTTTATTCGATTTAACCAAGATAAGAAACTTTTTCGCAACGTGCTAGAAGTAGAGAGTTTGTCGCTTGGCTATGATGAAACTCTATTAGATAAAGAGACTTTTACTGTTGAAGTGGGTGAGCGCGTTGCGGTGATTGGCCAAAACGGCGCGGGCAAGACTACTTTGGTAGAAAGCGTATTAAGCAAAATTGAAGGCCCAGAAGGTAAACCGCTTGGTACCACAGAACCTGTGCGTGACGGCGGCATTAAGTGGTCAGAAAATGTTGAAGTTGGCTATTACGCGCAGGACCATGAGCACGAGTTCGAAAATGACATGACCGTTTACGAATGGATGTATCAATGGCGCAAAGACGAAGAGGACGAACAATTCGTACGCGGCGTATTAGGCCAGATGTTATTTTCAAAAGACGACATCAAGAAATCGGTCAAAGTGTTGAGTGGGGGCGAGAAGGGCAGAATGCTATTTGGCAAAATCATGATGCAACGTCCGAATGTGATCATCATGGATGAGCCCACTAACCACCTCGATATGGAGTCGATCGAGTCACTTAATTTGGCCTTAGATAACTTCGACGGCACCTTGATTTTCGTGAGTCATGACCGCGAGTTTGTCAGTAGCTTGGCCAATAAGATCTACGAAATCGCAGACAATAAAATCAACGAGTTTGTAGGCAGCTATGACGACTACTTACGCTATAAAGACTCTTTAGCCGCTTAGCCCAATCTACTCTTTTGGGAAGCACGCCAAACGTTCCGCATGAAAGCGATTGAGATAGGGGCCAAAAAAACCATCGTGTTTTACCTGCATGGTTTGCGCGGTCACGCTTTAGCGCAGAAGACCGCGCTTGAGCATGTGGTTAAAAACGTAGGGGTGACGTTGGTTTCGCTAGAACTGCCGGGGCATGGTGAGGAGTCGGCCGTGCATCATTGCATGGTGCCAAAGTACCCCAAGCTAGTCGATGACATTGTTGCCGAGGTCAAGAATTGGTCTAGCGATGCGGAACAAGTCATTTTGATGGGGTATTCCTTTGGCGGCGCCTTGATGACGCTCGCCGCGCATCGTTTGGAGTCCGACGAGCAATTCACGCCTAGCGTTGCTGGATTTGTTGGCATCAGCACGGCGTATTTTGTAAGCCATAATGTACCCCGTTGGCAGCTGGGTTTAGCTGGGATGATCGCACCTTTGTCGCGTCTGTTTTATCGACACTTTCAGGCGGGAAGTCGTTTTCTGACGATCGGTGAGATGAATATCGAATTAATCTCGCCCGATGTCGGTGTGCAAAATGCGATTCGCAACGACGACCTAATGTATAAAGGTCGGATTCCTCTTAACACCTCGGCTCAGGTTTACAGAGCCAGCATAGCGGCACGAGAGGCGCTGCAAGGGCTTAGTTGTGCCGTCAAGCTATTACATTCTCAAGACGACGCCATCGCCCTACCGCCAGTGCCCCCGTTGATGCCCGAATTAGGCAATCGTGTGAGCTTGAAGATGTTCACCAGGCTACGCCACAATTGCATTGATGGCGCGCAACGCGAGGCGGTTTATGCGCGCCGAGAAATCACCCAGTTTATTGTTTCCAAGTTGTAGTGCTTGATTGCTCTTAATTGCTTTGCTCAACTGAGGGTCTTGGCAACAGAGTCAAAATCTTGGCTATTGGCCGCTAACTCCAGCGTTTCTAATTGGGCGTAGTCTTGTGCAGGCACGAACAGGAGGTGGGCTTCGCCGTCTGTTGTGCTGATCGATTGTGTCGTTGTAGGCTTCAGATCGAGTTGCTTTAAAGCATTAGCGATATAGGCGCGGCTGCCCGAGTCGGTAGGCAAGCACCCTTGGATTACAATCATATTGGGTAGCCGTTGGCGCGTCGCAAGCTCGCCTAAGCGTTTTAGGGTCGTCTCTAGGGTCTGCGACTCAGGATCAAACTCAATGGCTTGCGCGCTGTAAGAAAGCCCCCAATGCGACAAGCTTGACTCCAACGCGGGCGACAATTCCACGTTGTTGGTGAGCTGGTACACCGTGTCAAACTCCCAAAATGGGCTGTTTTTCTCTGCTGTCAGATCGTTGTGAACCTTTGTAATGAGATCAAAGTTCAGGGTTTCGTGGTAATGATCGTAGATGACTTGGGTGTCTCGACCAATTTCGTCCCAGCCGATGATGTAGTTCCTAATTCTATCCTCCCAACGATTTCGGTACTTCGGCGCATTCGGGCGTGGGAAGCGGTGCGTCCAGCGCATAAACGGCAGGCAAAGTGTTTTGCCACCATTAAGAGCGAACTTGTAATGGATATAGCCTTCTTCACCCCCAAAGCCTCTAAACTTCCTGTTGAATCCGGCCCATTCGCTGCGCTTACAGACGAACATGGCTAGACCTTGCATGGGTATCTCGAAAGGTTCGCCATCGCTTTGGCGACCGCGCTCATCTTGCTCAAACACTCCATAAAATCCGGCTTGCCAACGTTCTGACATATGTGTTGAGAACGAATTTTGTGACTCGGTCATGAGTGGGCCGTGCCAGATGTCTTTCGAATTAGGGTTTTCGTCGATGTAGTCCAGTACTTTGCGCACGACCCCTTCGTGTAGAAAGACGTGACAATCTACGCACATTACAAAATCGCCACGCGCCTCTAGAAACACTCGCTCGCGAACCGTCGTGCCCTTGTATTCGCCAGCGGCCAAATAACGAACGTTGGTCCCGTCGCACAGTTTTTTGACTTCGGAGCCGTGGTTCGAATCTGGGTTGTTGTCGACCACCAGTAGTTCTATGTCGTCTAAGCAGTCGCGGTGGTAAAGCAGAATTGAGTTAAGAGTGAAATAAACCCCATCGAAATCATCGTGCGTGGCCATGCCAATGGTAAGTTTTGGGCTTTTTTGCTGGGGTGCTGCTACTGCAGCATCACCCCGTTCAGAGGGTTTTGCTTGCTCGCTCTGTGCCGCGTTTCTTTGGCTCTGTTCCGCTTGCTTTTTGGCATCATCGAAAAGGCTGACCGCCTCGGTGACCGGCTGGCTCTTGTACGTGACCGAATCAAGACGCTGGCGAATTGATCGGCCTTTGTCGAATTCGCCCGCTTGCGTATAGGCCCGTAATTGAGCGGTGCGAAAGCCACGAGTGTAAACCTCGGGTTCTAAGTAATGTGCTCGCTGCGGTAGCTTAATATCGGCGGCTATACTTGCAATGTCAGCCGCGGCATTTGCATTGTCAGTTTCTAACAGCAGATCAATTAGTCGTGTGTAAGGCTCGAGTCGGTCGCCATCAAGCTCGATGGCCGCATAAAAGTACTCAGATGCTTGTTGGTAGTCTTTTTGAGCCAGTGCAAGCATACCGAGGAGATAGGCTCGCGCAAACCTGAGCTCTACCGCGCTGTGCTCGAATCGTTCTGGCTGTGATTCCAAAAGTTCAGCGGCTGGGATCGCTTGATTCAGGCTGAGTCG
>CAZOIG010000050.1:0-2501 GCA_964579235.1 uncultured Gammaproteobacteria bacterium | reverse complement strand
ACGCTGATGTCGCGGCTAAACTTGTGGGTGCTATTGAAAACGCGCAAACCAAGCTGGCGGCATCGCAGATTGCTCTCGATGCTCAGTTGGGCGATATTCAATACGCGCAACGCAACGATCGTAAAATCCCAATTCCAGGTGGTGAGGGTTGGGCTGGAGCCTACTCAATGATCGTCACGCAATTATCTAAAGAGCCAGGCGTTGGCTACTCGCCGATTATTCACGGTAACAGTATTGTGCAGTTCATTACCTGGGATAACGATGACAAAGTGGTGCCACGCGGACTGCTGACCTACAGTCAATCGCAAGAGGCCGATAGCCCGCATTACGCGGACCAAACCGAGTTGTACGCACGCGGAGAGTGGATTGATTTCCCTTTTCATGAAGCTGATATCGCTAGCGATCCAAACTTAAGAACCTTGCAGCTTAGCGAATAGTTTAAGCAGATAAATACTTGTGTATGACCTAGAAAGGCCGCAAGAGCGCACGCTGAGATACGAGGCCATGTTCAGCTCTTAAGATAGCTTGAGATCTATTAGTGAAATTCAGAGCGAGATGGCAATTAGGGTTTTAGCTTTGTCGGAAGATGCGACCCTTTGGAGGTTGTTTGGCGGTTCTTTGAATGGTCTTTCGTCATCTGGCCTCGAATGCATTTCAGCGGTGATAAGCCAACGCTGTAAAGCTATTTCCGAGCACTTCTTAAAGCATCTAAGGTATTATCCACTTTGAGGCTTAGCAACTGTTTCGCGAGCGATTTCGCGCAGTGGCACTGGTCGATAATGCCCAAGAGCGGCTTTTGAAAACTGAGTTCTAAATAATTGATTTATGTCTAACAACAAAAAAATATTGATTACCGGTGGCGCAGGCTTCTTTGGTGTTAACTCTGCGTCGGCCTTTGCAAAGACCGGGTGGCAGGTGTGTGTGTTAGATAATTTATCCCGTAAGGGCGCCCAACTTAATCTTGATTGGTTATGAAAAATGACATTAGACAAAGACATAGCATTGCGTTGGGATGATTGGCGGCCAGGCGATCAGCCCGTGTTTGTCTGCGATGTCAGTAAGGCTAAACAAGAGCTGGGATGGGAGCCGACTATCTCGTTTGATCAAGGCGTTTTAATGCTCATAGAGTGGGTTAAGGAAAATTCCCATCTGTTCAAATCTTGAGCAGAGAAAAAGTCCTCATTGTTTGAAATTGTATTTACCTAATGCATAAAACTACTACGGTCATTTCAGCAGAAGGCGCTTCTCAACGCGCTAAGCTGTTCGAGCTCTGGGCTTACCGTGAACTCGCCTGGAATATGACCCTGCGCGACATCAAGGTTAGGTACAAGCAGACCGTATTAGGCGTGGCTTGGGCAGTGCTTCAGCCACTTGTGACGATGATTATTTTCACGCTAATCTTTGGACGCCTTGCAAACATTCCATCTGATGGCTTTCCCTATCCTGTGTTTGTTTACGCGGGCTTATTGGCGTGGAACTTATTTGCGACTTCGGTGAGCTCTGCAGGCGGGTCGATGGTGGCTTCGGCGAACATGATTGGCAAGGTCTACTTTCCTAGACTGGTTGTTCCCCTTGCCGCAATGGGTGTGGCGGTGATCGATTTTCTTGTGTCGTTCTGTGTGTTGCTGGCGTTGATGGCAATTTATGGAATGCTACCCTCGCTGCAAATAGTGTGGTTTCCCTTTTTCATTATTGGCCTGCTACTTGCCGCCACCGGCATGGGTACATGGCTGTCTGCCGTGACCGTGTCGTATCGTGATTTCAGATTTGTTATCCCGTTCATGATTCAGATATGGATGTACATTACGCCGGTTATTTACCCTGCCAGTTTTATCCCCGCGGACTTTCGATGGTTGGTTTATCTAAATCCAATTTTTGGTTGGGTAAGCGGTGCGAAATCCGCGATTCTGGGTACGTCAATTGACTGGGTCGCCATCGCGGCGTCTAGCGGTTGGACTGTTTTGCTGCTTTGCTTGGGCTTGTCTTATTTTCACAAAGCCGAGCGGCGCTTCGCCGACATCATCTAAGTTATGAGCGATTACGCGATTAAGGCCGAAGGCCTCGGTAAGCAATACCTAATTGGCGGCGCAGAGCAGCGGCATGACTCTTTTCGCGAGCTCTTAATGAGCGCAGTGTCGAGCCCATTCAAAAAATTTAAGCGTTTAAGTGGGCAAGATGCGGAGCAAGATCGTTTTTGGGCGTTGCAAGATTTAAATTTCGAAATAAGCCCTGGTGATAAAGTGGGTGTGATAGGGCACAACGGCGCTGGTAAAAGCACGTTGTTAAAAGTATTGAGCCGAATCACTCAGCCAACAACTGGCCAGGTGACTGTGAATGGAAGAGTGTCGAGCCTTCTAGAAGTTGGGACCGGTTTTCACCCAGAGTTAACGGGTAGAGAAAACATCTATCTAAACGGCTCTATTCTGGGAATGTCTAGGCAACAAATAAGCCTGCGCTTTGATGAAATTGTCGCGTTCGCTGAAGTTGAGAAATTTATCGAT
>CAZOIG010000049.1:0-2837 GCA_964579235.1 uncultured Gammaproteobacteria bacterium | reverse complement strand
CTATAGACTGTTATCGAACACATCTATTGACTCCCAACAACGGCAAACTAGGTAATTAGGCTTATGCGAAAAAAACACCACTACAGAAGAGACTTTTTGAACCTTTTGTCCAGCGCGGTTATTGCATTCGCGACGCTGCTGGCAATTAGCGCGAGCGCGTCGGCGCAAACCGATTCGCAAATGACAAAAGCGGTTGTCCAAGTTCTTAAAGCGAAGGCCTATATTGATGTTCGAGCCGGTACTGTGGTGAGTCCAGCCACTATCGTTGTGAGCGATGGTGTGATCAGCGCAATCAACCCGAGTTCGCTGCCAAGCAATGCGCACACCCTAGATTTGGGTGAGCGTTATCTATTGCCAGGTGTCATGGATGTGCACTCTCATGTCACCCTCGATTATTTTAATGGCGACCACTGGACCACGGCTGCGGTTAGGGAAACCAGCGCAGACTGGGCATTACACGGTGTGAGCTTTGGTCAAAACATGCTTAAAACTGGCTTTACCACAGTGAGAGATGCCGGCAGCTTTCCGGGTTTTCCGGATGTGGCGTTGATGCGCGCGATTGACCGAGGCGATATTGCGGGGCCCAGCGTATTTCCAGCAGGTCATCCGCTTTCCATTACCGGTGGACATTGCGATCTCACCGGTTTCGCCCCCGGTATTGTAGAAGTTGGCCCCAAGCAGGGCATCGCTGATGGCAAAGACGAAATACTCAAAGCAATTCGTTATCAAGCCAAACATGGCGTTAAAGTGATTAAGGTGTGCGCTACTGCGGGAGTTTTCTCAAAAGGTGATAGCCCTGGCGCACAACAGTTCTCAGATGAGGAACTCAATACCATTGTTGAAGAAGCGACCCGGCATGGTCTAAAAGTTATGGCGCACGCTCACGGTAGCGAGGGGATTATGGCGGCGGTTAAGGCGGGTGTTGCGTCAATCGAGCACGGCTCAATGTTAACGCCTGAAATTGTCAAAGAAATGAAGCGCCGCGGTACCTATTTGGTTCCCACCATCCATTTAAACGACGTACCTCTACCACCCGAGACGCCAGCGTGGACTGTGGCCAAAAATGAGTTTCTAAAGCCTCACGTTAACGCGAGTTTTGACATGGCGGTAAAGCAGGGCGTAAACATTGCCTTAGGTAGCGACGCAGGCGTTATGGATCATACAGACGCGAGGCTGGAGTTCTACGCCATGGTCAAACGGGGTATGACACCGGCCCATGCGTTGCGCACGGCGACCATCAATGCCGCTGATCTTATCGGTATTGATGACCGCGGCGAGCTTAAAGAAGGTCTGCGCGCAGACATTATTGCGGTTGCTGAAAACCCCTTAGACGATATCCGCGCGATGGAGCGAGTATCGTTTGTGATGCAAGCGGGTAGGGTCATTGTTGAGCCTTAAGCTTTGCATTTTCACGTTAAACTTGTTTACCTCAAACTTTGCAGCTAAAGGCACAGTGATACGACAGAAGAGTTTTGTGTCTTAATTGCCCAGCACAATTCTCCCGCGTCGAGCGAGACTGAATACAGCTCGAGCTGATCGCTGTCGTCTTGAGTCGCTTGATAGAGCAAGTATTTACTGTCGCTACTAAAGAGGGCTGGGCTACCATCAAGAGTTCCTCCATCCACCAAGTCGCCGCTAACCCGAACTGGCTCGCTACTGCCATCTACTGGCGCCAAGAACATCTCATGGGCGTCGGGTGTTGGATTGGGCTTGGCGCTCACTTGAATGAATGCGATATGTTCGCTGTCGGGGCTAAAGACAAAGTTAAGATCAACGTCAGCGGCAGACGATTCGGGCGCAAAGAACTCGGTAGCGGGTGCGGAGCCATCAATCGGCGCGCTGAATAAGTCGAACCGCGCGTTCAGTGTCGGATCGGCCCGAAAAAATACCCGCGTGCCATCAGGGGTGGCGCGATAGTAGGTCTTCACTCCACCGAATGCAGGCTGCGGGCCGTTTAACTTGACGTTCGCATTGCTGTCAAACGGGACTGAGTACAACTCAACAAGATCTAAGGTGTCTTGGTCTGCCCGATAAATCACTCGATTCGCCTCTTTGCTAACAATAATTGACTCAACCGTTGCGCCGACAGGCAGATCACTATTGAGTTTAAGTGGCGAGCCAACGCCGTCAATACGCGAAGAATAAACATTACGTTGCCCAGTGGAAGACGTTTCAACGCGGTAGGCCACATAAGTGGAGTCGCCCGAAATCGAGCTACTCAAGAACGCTCGGTCGTTACTCGCCAGCAAGCTGTCGCTTATTTTGATGATGCTGCCGCCCCCGATGGGCGTGCTGTAGAGCTCGACTCGGTCCGCAAAATCGGCCCTGGCAGTGAACACTACACTGGCGCTATCCGGCGTGATCAGGAAGGCTTCAACTTGCCCCTCGGGCTCTGTGGCGCTAATTAGTGTTGGCGAAGCGGTTGTAATTGGTGAACTGAACAAACGTCGTTCGCTTAGGTCAGCATCGTTCATAAAAAACACCACCTTCGTCCCATCTTCAGAAAGCATAAACTGTGGAACGTTTGCGCCAGCTAAAGGGTTGGCGGGGCTCAGCTGTAAAACCGTTCCGCTGCCGTCAATCGGCACCGAAAATAACTCATTCGTATTATCGGTTTGTATGTCGCCAACGAACACAACGTGGCTGCTGCTGGGATCTATGCTGAAGCGGCTAACGCCTTGACCCTGTGGTAAGGATGCCGTTAAGGCTTGTGGTACCCCGTTGGGTAAGCGCTTGCTGTATAGCCTAGGAAAACTTGTATTTGAATCGCTCTGCAAATAGCCAAGGTATTCGCCATCGGGGCTCAGTTCCGTAGTACTGATATTGCCACCTACAAC
>CAZOIG010000048.1:0-1518 GCA_964579235.1 uncultured Gammaproteobacteria bacterium | reverse complement strand
CAGACGTGGTGCTGGTGGATACGCGTAATGACTATGAGTACGCGATTGGCACTTTTGCGAATGCAATTAACCCGAAAACCGAGACGTTTCGGGAGTTCCCAGAGTATGTGAAAGAGTCACTCGACCCAGCAAAACACAAGAAAGTAGCGATGTTCTGTACGGGTGGCATTCGTTGTGAAAAGGCATCGGCGCTAATGAAAGAACAAGGCTTTGAGGAGGTTTTCCACCTGCAAGGCGGTATTTTGAAGTACTTGGAGGAAGTGCCTCAAGAAGAAAGCCTGTGGGAAGGTGAATGCTTTGTGTTCGACGACCGTGTGGCAGTTAACCATACACTTGAAAAAGGTCAGTACGAGCAATGTCACGCTTGCCGGCACCCAATTACCAAAGACGAAATGGCAATGCCCGAGTACGTTCAAGGCGTGAGCTGCCCGAAGTGCTATGACAAAATCAGTGATGAGCAAAAAGCGCGTTTTGCTGAACGTGAAAAGCAGATTCAGCTCGCCAAGCAACGCGGCGAAGAACACATTGGTTTAGATAGTCGTGCCGCAGCGGAGAAGCACCGAGTTGAAAAGAAGGCGCTTAAGGAATCGAGCCGCATCAAACAAAATGGAACGCCTCGATCAGAATAAGGGCGTCGTGCTTAAGATGAGCATCGAGATTGTGTAATACTGTCCACATAGGTCTGAAAGGCCGCAGCAAAAGCAAAACGGTTGTTCTTCCAGAACTTTTGGTAGCCCGGCTGGCAATACAGCTGGGTGAAATATGGCTCAAACGCAGTCCATTGAATTTGACTGATCGCGTTGGCTTCACTGGCGAGAAACATGTACTCCCACTCGCCCATTTTCGGAAAAGCGAAGTGCTCAAAACGAGACCAGTCTTCTTCTGAGAGTTCAATATCAGGGTTTTCGGCGCTCGAAACAATTCTGTGCAGATCTTTATCTGCGGCGACCATCATGTCGTGACTGCTGAGTCTATCAAGTACACTTTGGTAGCTGGATTGCTGCAATGAATCAGTGTTTTGTTTGATCTCAAATGCAACATAGACCAAGGACGCTACCACCGCTAAGGAGGTGATGATTTCACCTATGCTGGCCCATTCATTTAGTTTTAGCTTGATCATTGAGTTTCCTTCTATGCAGTTGACCTGCAGTTTTGTCTGTAGCGGCCTGCATGGGGAATTCGACACAGGAGCAGCGCCCACGACGGTATTAAGAAAGCGATTCAACATCTACGCTTTTACGATCTACCCTCCCATGTAGCCCTCCCATGCAGCACTCTCTTTTAGGTGGTGACTCAGTGCTAAAACAAAGAGCAGTAAGAGTGAGTTTGCATTGTTATTAAGAATCGAAACGCTGTTTAACTTAGGGTCAAGATAAGTTCAATTTTTCAATCAGCGTATATTTTGCTTTTTCCCATTCTGTATCGATCATTGAATAACAATAGGTATCGCGTGGCAAACCGTTGGGCATGATCTTATGCTTGCGAATCACCCCATCGAGCTTTGCGCCCAAACGTTGA
>CAZOIG010000047.1:0-4644 GCA_964579235.1 uncultured Gammaproteobacteria bacterium | reverse complement strand
ATTCGCCCGCGCAATGCCTCTGGCGAAAAGCCGCCGAAGACCACAGAGTGAATCGCGCCGATGCGTGCACACGCCAGCATTGCATAAGTGGCTTCAGGGATCATAGGCATGTACAAACAGACTCGATCGCCCTTCTCAACGCCCATACTCTTCAGTGCGTTAGCAAGCTGGCACACTTTGTCGTGCAACATTTGATACGAGATATGCTCTGACTGGCTCGGGTCATCGCCTTCCCAAATTAACGCCGTTTGATCGGCCTTGCTTGCAAGATGTCGATCAATACAGTTATAGCTGAGATTGATTTGCCCACCCTCAAACCACGCTATCTCGGCCTTGCTAAAATCCTGCCGGCTCACCGTATCGAATGGTTTGATCCAGTCGAGTTCTGCCATCGCTTGTTCGGCCCAAAATGGTTCTGAATCGGCAATGGACGCGGCGTACATTGATTCATAGCGAGTCTTGTCTGCATGCGCGCTGGCTGCGATTGACTCTGGAACTGGGTATGTTTTTACATCAGACATGGTTTTCCTCGCTTACTCCGTTTTATGCTTACTTTTTTTGTAGTTTTATTTTTACTGAGACGTGTTTGAATTAGCGACAAACTAAAAGTCCCTATCAAACGCCGTCTTGTACTCTGTGAATGCCATCGCGGTTTCGGCAAAATACTTAACACCGCCCGCCATCAACACAATTTGTAATTGGGTATTCTCATCCGTTAACTTAGGCAAACTCAACATCCATTGTTGAGCATCTGCGCTCCACGTCATTGGCTGTGGTGCAACCGCACCTTGATCGGCAGCTGAATCACCATAGTTCAACCCCACTACCACTTGATCTAGCTCATGCTCAGATCGAACCACCAAACGGGGTTGCTCCGCGCCTTGATCAACCACCAAACGCGCTAAAAAATCGTTATTACGCAGGTCACACTCGCCGCTCGTGAAGCGGCAATTTGACTGAGCTACCAAGGGATAACTGTTGCCGGCTTGTGCTACTTGCGGTTTTTCGCTAACCAGGTTATCCGCCAGCATGTAGCCCAAAACAGCCAGTATAGGTGTGATAATAAACGCCGCTACAACATGCTTGTTGGTAAAGAATTTTAGTGACATTTCACACCTAAGTAATTGTTTTTATTATTAAAATGGTTTTAAGAAAACCCAAGTGAAGGTCAACACCCCCACTTGGGTTCCTTAGCTATAGGCTGAGCTCTAATGAGCCACAGCGCTGCCTACACCGTGCGGCGAGCGCACATTGTCAACCAGTTGCTGTACTTCAACTGGAGGCTCCGCAGTAAATCTACAGACCACAAAGGCAACTGTAAAGTTCACCAAGGCGCCTACTGCGCCAAACGCATTAGGCTCAATACCAAAGAACCAGTTTGGATCCATGCTGCCCAAGTAAGCGGTGCTCTTCACAAACATAATGCCCGTGTGCTGGAACACATAAAGCAAGGTTACGGTAATACCTGAAAGCATACCTGCGACCGCGCCCGCTGTATTCATGCGTTTGTAGAAGATCCCCATCATCAACGCTGGGAAGATCGACGACGCCGCCAAACCAAAAGCAAGTGCTACCGTGCCTGCGGCAAAGTCGGGAGGGTTGAACCCAAGATACCCGGCCCCCAAAACTGTAAACGCCATAGCTACTCGCGAAGCATTGAGTTCGGCTTTCTCAGAAATATCAGGCCTGAAGATACCCTTGAGTAAATCATGCGAGATAGCAGAGGAAATCGCCAATAGCAATCCAGCAGCGGTAGACAATGCAGCCGCCAAACCGCCCGCAGCGACCAATGCGATGACCCAATTAGGTAATTTCGCAATCTCTGGATTGGCCAGTACAAGGATATCGTTATCGATCTTAACCATTTCATTGCGCTCTTTATCTGCGCTGTAATTGATTAAACCATCACCATTTTTATCTTCAAACTGAAGCAGACCAGTCGTTTCCCAATTTTTGAACCACTCAGGACGCTGTTCGTACTCTAGGTACTCACCCGCTGTTGGCTCAAAGGTGTTCATCAAATTCAAGCGAGCCATTGCCGCAACCGCTGGCGCTGTGGTGTAAAGAATCGCGATAAAGATCAAAGCCCAACCAGCTGAACGACGCGCGCCTTTTACATCAGGAACCGTAAAGAAACGAATGATCACGTGCGGAAGACCCGCTGTACCAATCATTAACGACAAGGTATAGGCGAACATGTTGAGTGAACTCAGCCGTTTGGTCGAGGTGTACTCGGTGTACCCCACATCCACCAACACTTGGTTCAGCTTGTCGAGAACATAAGTGCCGTCAGAGATCAGCGTACTGCCTAAGCCTAATTGCGGTAATGGGTTGCCGGTTAACTTCATTGAAATAAATACGGCTGGGATCGTGTACGCAAAAATCAACACAACGTATTGCGCGATTTGCGTATAGGTAATGCCCTTCATACCACCAAGTACCGCATAGAAAAATACGATAACCATGCCGGCGGTCAGGCCTACTTCGTAGGAAGTTTCCAGAAAGCGGCTAAACGCCACACCGATGCCCTTCATTTGACCGATCACGTAGGTAACCGACGCGATAATCAAACAAATGACAGCCACAACGCGAGCCGTATTCGAGTAGTAACGATCGCCAATGAATTCGGGAACTGTAAACTTGCCGTACTTGCGCAGGTAAGGCGCTAGACACATGGCTAACAAAACATAGCCGCCCGTCCAGCCCAAAAGAAATACTGATCCGCCGTAGCCCTGGTAGGAAAAACCGATAAGACCGGCCATAGAAATAAACGACGCTGCAGACATCCAATCCGCCGCAGTCGCCATACCGTTTGAGATCGGATGAACGCCTCCGCCTGCTACGTAGAATTCTTTGGTAGAGCCAGCTCTTGCCCAAATCGCGATACCAATATAGATCGCAAAGGTAAAGCCAACTACGATGTATGTAGTGAGTTGTAATGACATTATCCTTCTCCTTCGTTAAATTCGTCATCCAGGTCGCTCATCTTCTTGGCGTAGTAAAATACGATTACGACGAAAAGATAGATCGCGCCCTGCTGAGCAATCCAAAAACCAAGTGGATATCCTCCTAGACGGAATTGATTGAGGTAGTCAACAAATACGATGCCCCCTAAAAACGGCACCACAAACCACACAACCAATAGCTTGCAAATTAGGCTTACGTTGGCTTTCCAGTAAGCTTCTTCGTTCTTCTTCATGGTAGATTTCTCCATCCAATATTTTTATAGGAGCTTGCAGTGTAGCGATGCGGCTAAGACTGGGGTATTGGACTATGGTAGTAGGCCTGTGCACTCGGATAAGACAGTTCACATGAGCAACTAGGGACTCGCACCGACTCCGATTGGTCAAGCTAAATAGTCAAAATCGAGTGCTTTTGCTATGCTTTGGCGCAACCAGTAAACATGTTTAGCCCCTATTGCAGCCCAACGGAGGGCGCGCCAATCGCATGAGCAAACGTCTTCTAATTGCCGATGATCACCCCTTATTCAGAGCTGCGCTCAAGCAAATAATTGGCTCTAGCGTAGATGGCGCAGAGATTGAGGAGGTTCCCACTTACGCTGAGTTGCGTGAACGACTCAATGAGCATAGTTATGATGCCGTTTTTATCGATCTAGACATGCCAGACAGCAATGGCTTGTCGGAATTAGTGCTGATCAAAAAACTGCTGGTCGATACACCATTGGTGGTGGTTTCAGCGCATGAAACAGATACCACCATCACCACCTGCGTTGAATACGGCGCACACAGTTACATTGTTAAATCAACGCCGCCAACGGAAATCCAAACAGCGGTGGCGAGTATTCTGTCTGGTAGCCCCTACTTCCCGAGCAGTTATTCAGCGCCTAGCGATGATGCCTCAAGCGCGTCAACTGGCGGATTAGACAGCCTTACTCCGTCTCAGCTCAAAGTGTTGATGCACATTGGAATGGGCAAGTTGAACAAGCAAATCGCCTATGATTTAGACATTACCGAAGCAACTGTGAAAGCGCATATTACGAGCATTTTCAAAAAACTGGGCATCAATAACCGCACTCAAGCGGTGCTCGTTGCCCGTGAGCACAGCGCTCACTTAGACGCCCCCAGCTAGTCCATACACAGCGCAACCAGTGACTTAAGCAACTGAGGGTCGACTGGTTTGGGTAGGTAGAAAAAGCCCATGTCTTCGGCTTCAGAGATCAGATCATTGTTTTGTTCAGCCGTAATCAACACACCGCCACTCACAGGACGAATATCTTGCTCGGCTATAGAGCGTAAAACACTCATCCCGGTCTCATCGTCATCCAATCGATAGTCGGCCAAGATCACATCAACTTGCCCCTTACTTATATGCGCGAGTGCTGCGCCAGCCGTATTGACAGAGGTGATCTCACAGCCCCACCCCGTTAATAGAGTCGCCATTGCTTCTTGAACCGATGCATCATTCTCTAATACCAACACTTGTACACCATTCAAATCGGTGTCAGCGGTGGTTACGGGCGATTTCAAGGTCGACACTTTGTCCTTGTCTTTGCACAGCGGCACACTTACGGAGAACGTAGTGCCCTGGTTAACTTGTGAGGAAACATCTAAGGGACAATCTAGAAGTCGACAAATTCGTCGCACGATCGAAAGTCCTAATCCCAAGCCTTGGGCATCATTATCA
>CAZOIG010000046.1:0-3349 GCA_964579235.1 uncultured Gammaproteobacteria bacterium | reverse complement strand
CAAGCACCGGGTTCGGAGCAAAGTTCCGCGATGGCTTCGAGTAGGGCCTTTAAACCAGTATTAAGCAGTTAAGCTCGGTTTTTAGTTAAGGTAGCTCGTCTGCGCGTAAACTGGGCAGCTCTCAACTAGCTCAGGTTTCTGAAGATCTTTGCGGCTATTAACGTGCCAACATTCATCAAAGATTGAGCAATAGCAATAGTCGAGCGAACTTCCCGGTTTGCTCAATGCGCCAAACAGCTTTCGCGCGAGTTCAGGGTCTTCAGTGCTGAACACTGGGACTGATTCCTCTGGCCGCAGCACGCGGTCGCTGATAAAGTTTCGATTTACCCTTGCGTTAATGTCTCCATCGACACTCTCTACCAATTCTGACCAGTTTCGAACAACCTTGCCTTCGATTACTAGGCGTACATCACGCATCTTGGCTGGACCAACGCCGACGTTCGCAAATGAAAAGGAGAAACCGGCAGTGTCTTCATTGTCGTAATCCTCAACCATAAGCTGTACGAAAGGCCAGACCGCAGCTGAAGTTTGTTGACGAACGGCGGCTGATTCTGTCAATGCTGCGTACAGAGCTATAACGGCGATCACCACCCCGACTACTGAAAGAATGGTTTGCCAAAAGGTGAGTCGAACGATGTTTTGCTCAGTTTGAACCAGCGCCTTAAGCTCGGCATCACTCGCTGTTGAAGGGGGTGTCTTTAGCTTATCTTCAGTCATATATCCGTCTTTAATCTAAACCTTAAGTTTGGGCAATAAATCTAGGCATTAAGTCTCCGCAAAATGGTTCAGCGCCCAAAAAACGTGACTCGTATCAGTCGAACAGCGCAGGCACAGCTTGCTGCCAGTCTATTGCGAACGTCTTGTGCTTAAACGAACCATCAGCTAATGGGTCATAGTGCTTGGAGTCATAGCTTGAAGACTCCTTAATTCGCGCCGCAATATCGGTCAAGGCTGAACACAGCGCATCGATATCTGCCGCGCTGCTGTAGTGACTAATGCTGGCTCTCACCATGCCACGATGCTGATTAACCTTTTGTTCTACCTCGTCATCGCTCAAGCCGTCTAAATCAAGCTCCCATAGCTCGGTTTTGAGAAGTTCGCTGACATAAGGGTGGGCGCAAAAGCACTCGTTGCGGACAGCAATACCATAATAGTCGTTTAAAACGGCTGCCAACAGGCTTTGTGGGATGCCTTCAAGATTGAACGAGACTGCTCCGAGCCGGTTCAGTTCTGTGTCGCCATATACGGTGACCCCGGGTAGGTGTTTGAGGCGTTCTAGCAAATCACCCATTAACGCGCGCTCTTGAGCCTCAATTGTGGTCAAACCCGCCGATTTCAATGACTGCATTACCGCCGCCAGCGCTACCGCACCAACAATGTTGGGCGTTCCTGATTGTTCGCGATCTGGCAGGGTGTCGAGTAATTGATAATCGAATAAACTGACGTCAGAAACCGAGCCACCGCCTAAGTCTTGGCCGCTCAATTCAAAAATGGCGCTGCGTTTCGCCACCAGTACACCAGGCCCCATTGGCGTGTAGAGCTTATGTGCTGAAAACACCCAAAAATCGGGCTGTTGCGCGTCAGGTAGGCTTGATAGGTCTACGGCTTGATGCGCCACAGACTGAGCGGCATCTACAATGATGTATCCGCCGTGTTGATGCGCAAGCTCAGCGAGCCTCGGCCAATCATTAGCGATACCTGTTACATTGCTGATACTGGAGCACGCGATATAGTTGAGCTGATCTGCGCTCTCGCTTATTTTTTTCGCAGCCGCAGATAAATCGATCGCGCCGAGTTCTGCCTGCTCACCACTTAGATCGAGGTAATCGACTTGGTTTCCGTCGAGCCGATGCGCAAGGTCGTTGGCGTGGTGTTCCATTGCCGAGACGAATACCCGTGGTTTTTGCGCGCAGCGCGTGTTCAGACCGCGTGCCAGACGATTTATCGCTGCGGTACAACCACTGCCCAAGAACACCGCTGTGTAGTCTTGTTTGTCTGCACCTAGATAGTCCAACACGGTGTCGTGTGCCCAAGCTAGGGCGTGAGTACTGATTTGTGCTGAATTGTGCACATAAGAATGACTGTTCGAGTAGTGCGGCAACACCGCGCTCATAGCATCGAACGCTACCTTTGAGGCGAGCGGAGACGCAGCGCCGTCTAAGTGTATACGGCGACGAGTTTGCCCATCAGCGCAGGGGTATTGTGTGTCTAGACCAATAAATTCCATTTTTAGATCAGCAGGTAAACCACTATACGGTAGAGAGTGCGCTCCCGAACTTCATCTTAATAAACAAAGAATGGGGTATGTTACGCAAAATCGTCGAAATTACTGTTCGCCTTATTATAAAGGCTCAGTCCACTAGGCGCTCGGAACTTTACGCAAAGTGGGGACTGCAGAGCGTGAATCGAACGGATATCTAAAAAAAAGAACTCAAACCAGAACTAAAACCAAAAAATATAGACCCGAATAGACTTATGAAACGCGACAAGAATACTCTTTCTAAAGCCATTGTGATTACTATTGCTCTAGGCTTACTAATGGCGTGGGCCGGTGGCCAAAACAGCACCCAATACATGGGCCTAGCAGTGTTTTCGCTTTGCTGCGCATTTGCTTTTGCTCTTAATTGGTTGGTGTATATCCCATCAAATATGGCGCAAACCGAACACTATTACGATTTGACGGGCAGTTTGACCTACATCGGCATGATCGTGCTAGCGGTAGTGTTAAGCGGTGCAGATGACACCCGCACAATGATCGTCGCGGCGATGGTCTTGATCTGGGCGGTGCGCTTGGGCACGTTCTTGTTTGTGCGGATCAAGCAAGATGGCCGTGACAATCGATTCGACGAGATTAAGGTCAATCCTCTGCGTTTCTTTTTCGCGTGGACGGTGCAAGCATTGTGGACCATCATGACTGCAGCGTGTGCCTTAGTCATAATCACCTCTGAAACCAAAGCACCGCTGGGTTTGATCGGCCAAATAGGCGTGGGTGTTTGGGTGCTGGGTTTTTTGATCGAGGTTGTTGCCGACGCTCAGAAACGCGCATTTAGAAAAGATCCGAACAATAAAGGTCGATTCATTACCACTGGTTTGTGGAAGTATTCACAACACCCGAACTACTTTGGCGAAATAACTCTATGGACGGGCATCGCCATCATGGCTTGGCCGGTTATGCAGGGCTGGCAGCATTTAGCCCTGATATCACCGCTATTTGTAACTCTGCTACTGACACGTCTGAGCGGCATCCCAATGCTGCGCGCCAAGTCTGAAGAGAGATGGGGCGATGACGAAGAGTACAAGCGCTACCGCGCTACAACGTCAACTTTGATCCCGTTGCCGCCGAAATCGT
>CAZOIG010000045.1:0-3250 GCA_964579235.1 uncultured Gammaproteobacteria bacterium | reverse complement strand
GCCGGCGAGGTCCCAACGGGCGATAAAGACCCGTATGCCTTACGCCGCGCCTCAGTCAGCATTTTGCGCACACTGATTGAAAAAGCCCACGCTTTGAAGCTCGATGAGTTAGTAAGCTGGAGTGCTGATATCTATGAGCAGCAAGACAAACTTACAATTGACGCCGAAACGCGCGCGAGCATTGTTGATTTTGTGCGCGGTCGTTTAACTGCCTACTATCAATCGCAAAACATTAGCACTACAACCATTAACGCGGTTGCCGCCTGCAAGCCAAATAGTCCGCTAGACTTCGAACACCGCTTAAAGGCGGTTGATGCCTTTACAGAACTAGACGAAGCCGTAGATCTTGCCGCTGCAAATAAACGCATTAGCAACATTCTCAAGAAACAATCGGTTGCGCAAGGCCAAGTCAAAGAAGCCTTGCTCAGCGAGCCGGCAGAGCAAGCTTTGTTTGCGACGCTGAGCAATATTGAACAACAATGCAATGATCTGTTCGATGCAGGCGACTATAAAACTGGTTTGTTTAAGCTAGCAGAACTGCGCACCCCGATCGACGCATTTTTTGATCAAGTGATGGTTATGAGTGAAGTTGCCGAAGAGCAAAGTAATCGACTCGCCCTGTTAATGCAGGTACAGTCTTTATTCTTAAGGGTAGCCGACATTTCATTATTGCAAAGCTAGCTCTCATAATTCGCGTGCGAACTTCGCTGCGATCCCGTGAGCAACTGCATTGACTTAGGAGTTAATTCAAATGAAACCAATTATTCTTGACCGTGACGGCGTGATTAATGTGGAGTCATCTGAGTTCATTAAAACCCCTGAAGAGTGGCAGCCGATCAAAGGTAGCCTAGAAGCCATTGCCAGACTCAGTCAAGCAGGTTTCGACGTGATCGTGCTAACCAATCAATCTGGCGTCGCACGAGGCCTATTTAGCGCTGACATGTTGCAACAGATTCATGTACGGATGATTGACTACATTCATCAAGCCGGCGGCAAAGTCTCCAGTATTGCGTTTTGCCCTCATGGGCCAGATGACGACTGCGACTGCCGTAAACCTCGTGCAGGCTTGTATACAGAACTCGCCAAAAAACTCGGTATTTCGTTCAATGGCATTTATTCGGTAGGGGACTCACTCCGTGACCTACAAGCCGCGAAGGCCGCGGGTGCGGTACCGATTTTAGTGGAGACGGGCAATGGCAAGCGCACGGCGAAACAATTGAGCAAGGATAAAGGCTCCGAGTTACACGAAACGCCGGTGTACCCCAACTTACTGGCTTTTACTGAGGCGATCTTAAGCCACAGGAATTAGCATATTAGAGCCATTCATTTTGGCCAGACTGACATCAGCAATCTCATGATTTATTTGCGATCTATACTGTTTTATTTAGGCGAAGCACTATCGACCATCCCGTTTACGGTGATATCCGCCTTAGTCTTTTTTGCTCCCCCCAGAATTCGTTCTAGGGTAATTGCTGGCTGGGCTGTGTTTGTAGTGTGGTGGTTGAAGGTCTGCTGTGGCTTAAAGCATGAAGTAATTGGCCTAGAGAATGTACCCGATACCCCTTGCGTGTTTGCGAGCAACCATCAAAGCACTTGGGAAACCATCGCCACTCAGACTTTTCTACCGCCGTTGGCTTGGGTTCTCAAAAAAGAGCTCTTAAAAATACCCTTTTTCGGCTGGGGCTTATGGATGACTCGCCCGATCGCGATTGACCGAACAGACCGCAAAAATGCACTCGAACAAGTTGTTGATCAAGGTAAAGATAAAATCAGGGAGAACCGCTATGTGTTGGTATTCCCAGAGGGTACTCGAACACCAATTGGCACCGACAGACAATACAAAAAAGGCGGTGCACGCCTAGCCATAGAAGCCAATGTACCTGTGGTACCCGTTGCGCATAACGCTGGTCGTTTTTGGTCTAGCGAAAGCCTCTGGATAAAACCTGGATTGATTACCTGCGTCATTGGCCCGGCGATCGAGCATCAAGGCAAGGACGACATTGCACTAACTGAAGACATTCGTCAGTGGATTAAGGCACAAGACTTATAAAGTGTTGGCCATTCGATATAAGGAGCACCTCGACCGCTAGGCGACATGAAATGATTCAATCAACTCAAGACTATCGACTAATATTATGACCATTGCATCTGGCAACTCTACGCAACCGCCGGCCACAACAGAACAGGCGAGTACAGCGGCCGAATCGAATATGGTACCTATTGACTTCAATCAAAAATTACCAGCATTCGTCGATCTTCTACCAGAATCGTTCAAGCCTTATTGGGAACTGATTCAAACCTACCCCATTGTCGAAGCCTTAGCGATTTTTACTCTGTTTTATGGTCTCGCATTTGTCTTACGCACCTATTTCATAATGGTGCTCAAACGAATCACTCGTCACACCTCTACAACCGTCGATGACGAGATCATCGAGACACTGCGCAAGCCCATCTTTGCGGTAGTAATGTGGATTGGTCTGATCATCGCAACGCGCTCGGTTGGTTACACAGAAGGCGCGGCGGCGTACATCACGCCATTTGCGCTGACCATGATTGTGCTAATCATTACCTGCGCTGCATTAGCCGTGAGTGGCTTGCTAATTAAAACCTTAGCTGCCGATCCGATCCGTTTCAAAAGCATCGATATTCAGACCGAGCCGCTGCTTATTATCGTCAGCAAGATACTGATTTGCGTAATCAGCGCCTACTCGGTTTTGATGATATGGGGAATCAACCCAGTAGGACTTTTGGCCTCAGCTGGGGTAGTGGGTATTGCGGTCGGTTTTGCCGCCAAAGACACACTGGCCAACCTGTTTTCGGGAATGTTCATTCTGGCTGACAGGCCCTACAAATTAGGCGACTACATCAACCTTTCAAGTGGTGAGCGCGGCAAGGTTACGCACATTGGCATTCGCAGCACACGCATTCTTACGCGCGATGACATCGAAGTAACGATTCCTAACGGGGTAATCGGTAACGAAAAGGTGATCAACGAGAGCGGTGGCTCGCACGTTAATATGCGGATTCGAATACCGCTAGAGTGTTCGTATGATTCCGACCTTGAACAGGTAGAAGAAGTACTCATGAAGGTAGCCGAAGATCACCCAGATATCTGTGGCTACCCCAGCCCAAGAGTACGCTTCAGAGGCTTCGCGGCCAGCGGCGTTTCTGTACAACTAATGGGTTGGGTAGATGAACCCGAACTAAGAGGCCGAGTCACTCACTCTGTCGTCAAAGCGATTCACCAAGC
>CAZOIG010000044.1:0-1590 GCA_964579235.1 uncultured Gammaproteobacteria bacterium | reverse complement strand
GTATTTTGTGCGCGATTACCACGATACGTCTGCATCGCGTTTACGGGTAAGCGTAAGTGAAACTCGCAACCACCGATCTGGCTATCGCGCGCGGCCACTGAACCACTGTGCTCTTCGACAATCCTTTTAACGATCGCCAAGCCCAAGCCTGAGCCTTTCGCCTTGCTGCTGACGTAGGGGTCAAACACTGAATCGCGAATCTCCAAAGGAATGCCGGGACCGTTGTCGGCGATCACGATGTCAATGTATTGCCCCGCCACATTATTGGCGAGACTGGTTTGAATCTGCAGTGTGGCATTTTCGGTTTCTTCTAGCGCATGTGAAGCATTGATCACCAAGTTATTGAAGACTTGCCGCAATGCGGTCGCATTCGCCTTAATTGAGGGCAGGTTAGGGTCGAGCTTCATTTGTACATCGACCTTAGTTAAAGCGCTGGCATGCAGCTCAATAACATCGGTTAGTAATTGGTTGGCGTTCAGCGGAGACAATTGCGCACGCACCGGCTGAGCATAGGTTGAGAATGCGTTAACCATCTCCTTCATGGATTCAACTTGCTGAACAATGGTGCGCGTGCTGCGCTCTAAAGTTTCCTCAAGGCTGGCGTCTACTTGCCCGCTGAATTTTTGCTTGATTCGTTCGGCCGACAATTGAATCGGCGTGAGCGGATTCTTGATTTCATGCGCGAGGCGGCGCGCAACTTCACCCCAAGCCGCGTCGCGCTGGGCTTGAATGAGATCACTAACGTCATCAAAGACGACGACATAACTGTCTTCAATCACCGTTGTAAACGACTCGATGTCGCCTGAGGTGCTGGGCGGATTACTTGATGAAGCTTCCAATAGTGTGCCACGAATAAGCAACATTTGCCGTCCGTGGGAGCCGAGCAAGGTCAGTTCCTTTTGCCAGTTATTTTGCCCTGAGTCGATGCCTTCACTAATTGTTTTAAAAAACTGTTTCGCGTGCGGCGCCTGCTTAGCGAGGCTTGCGGCTTTTTTACCTATAATTTTGTTTGGCTCTAAGCTCAATATTTCTAGCGCAGCACTATTGTTCATTTGTAGTCGCTTATCGCTATCGAAGGCCATAACACCCGATGAGAGATTGGTTAAAACGCCCTCTAGATAGCCCTTCTGAGTTTCGGTTTCAATTTGACTGTGAATGGCTTCTTGTTGAGCGTGATGGATTTTTTGGCTCATATCGTTAAACGAATCTGTCAAAATGCCCAGCTCGTCACTGCTCACAATCGGTAATCGAGTACCGTATTCACCCTCGGCGATACGTTGCGTTCCCGCCGCCAAATTGGCGATCGGTGCGGTTAAGCGTTTTGATAAATACACGGCGGCCAATAGCGCAAACAGTAAGCCCGCTAAGGAAACCAGCGTGAGCGTCAGAATAAGGCTTACCTTTAGAGGGCCACGGGCCAATACCATTTGCGCGTATTGCTGGTTCGCGGCTTCTACATTGCTGGCTAAGCTGGCGTATCGTAGCGGCAGCAATTTAATGACCTGCAAGCCGTAAAACTGTCGGCCTAGATCATTGCTTTGGATTGGCGCCACCACTCTAAACTGCTGTGCCGATTCGGAAATAGGTTCT
>CAZOIG010000043.1:0-1969 GCA_964579235.1 uncultured Gammaproteobacteria bacterium | reverse complement strand
TTTTTCCCGCTCACCAGCGATTTGGTCGATGGCACGCAATTCAAACGCTTTGACGCACAGTCAATCGCAGCGGTTAACGCCAGCGAGTTGGCGGTGGTTTCGCGTTACGAAGACGTTGAAATGACCGTTCGCTATTTCTTCTCCGAACTTAGTCCCACTGAGTTACGTATTGAAAAGCGCTTAAAATCACTGAGTGACAATGAAAGTTTTAACTTTGTCTCCCCCCTGCATTTCAATTATCGCTCACTTGAGCCGTTTGTTTTTTCTAGTCAACACCTTGAAAGGTCAAATGGCTTTGAGCAAGAAGACTTTGTCAGTCGCGGTGTCAGCGCAATGACCGTAGCGGCTCGCTCCGCGGATACCGTTATCACTGTCAGTCCGCCGTCTGCCCTAACACCGGTTAGCTACGGTTGGCGCTTAAATTCAGCTGAGCGCTATCAGGCTAACGGCGAACGCTATGACGTGCCGTTTTTTGTGCTGGCCGATAACGAGTCTACAGCGATGTTAGTGCTAAGCGATTCGTTTTACGTCGGCGATGGCTCAGGTGTTGGTTGGCTGCAACTGGTTCAAGTTCCTTTCCTGAGCCTAGACTTTCAGGATGAGCTGCGAATTAGCGAATCCATCTATGTATCCGAGCGTGGAGACGTGGCCGGTATTACCGATCAATTATTCAAGGCGACGCGTCGAAACGTCAAGTCGGTGACTTTGACAAGCAATGAAAACGCAGTCGCCGTGCACATTGATCTGGTTGATGGCACTCCCGTGACCCACGCGGTGCCAGATGCTAATGGCTTGATCAAACTTGATTTACCGCAGGGCGATTACAGCTTGCGCGCTTACGCGCTCGGCGGCCGCGAGACGCAAATGCGTTTTTCAGTGGCCGATGAAAGTATCGACTTAGGTGAGCTCGCCCTGCCACCTATTGCCAAAGTAACCCTACCTAAGGGCGAAGCGATGCGCCTTATTTTCTTAGGCGAAAACGGCACACCTAACCCGAGTTTCAACGATCACCTAACGGGTGCTTCGGTGATGGAAGCGTATGGTCTTACGCAAGCCTTCAAGAATAACCACGTGTTCCTTGCTGGTGCCGACGGTGATACAGAACAAGTACAACTACCAGATGGTGAGTACGAAGTGCTCGCCACCAAAGGCCCTGAATTTTCATTAACGCGAACGCGTTTAGTGATTTCAAACGCTAAGGACACTAGCCTAATTATCGACACTCCAGTTCGACAAATTGATTCCGCGGGTTACATCTCGAGCGACTTACATGTGCACTCTGGTGCCAGTTTCGACAACGCATTCTCAGACCAAGAGCGTGTGCGAAGCTTTGCCGCCGAACACGCCGAGGTTATGGTATCAAGCGAGCATGACGTGCCGACCGACTTCAACCCCATTATTCAAACCATGGGACTAACTCAGTCACTGGTCTCGATACCAGCGGCTGAGATCACCAGTTTGTTGCCAACCAAGCGATTACCGTTTACCAGTGGTCATGCCAATTTCTTTCCTTACCCACCAGAGCCTCTGGAGTTTGCGCGCGGCATGGTGAACCATGAAGACAAGCGGATGCGAGAAATTATTGCCAGCGTTCGCGAGAAGCACCCAGATATTCTGGTGCAGCTGAATCACCCTCGCCAAGATTCGGCTCTCAGCGGAGCTATCCCTAGTGACTTCGAAGACAGAATTAGTAATGGTGATTTCTTAGAACACATGGGCGTGGCGGGTCACCCGTATCAGCCCGACCTAGCAATTACTTCTGCTCCCAACAACACCCTAATCGAAGCCGATCCAGTAACAGGCATCCGAGATATCGACTTTGACTTAATCGAGGTGGTCAACCCCGGGCACGATCGTTATCAGGACCGCCTTAATGCGGTTCGTAAAGATTGGCTTTCTTTTGTAAAACAAGGTTTTCGGATCGTTGGCGTGGCGAATAGTGATTCGCACGGCTATAGTGAGCAAGTTG
>CAZOIG010000042.1:0-4161 GCA_964579235.1 uncultured Gammaproteobacteria bacterium | reverse complement strand
TAGAGCTAGGTTCAAAGTTCATGCGCCTCAGACCATTCACGCAGAGCGTCTAACAGGCTCAGCGCGGTATGTCCGAATTCAGTGAGTTCATAGCTTACCGACAACGGTCGCTCGCTGGTTTGAGTCCGGATTACCAAACCCTCTCGTTCAAGTTCTTTTAATCGAGTGCTGATCATTTTTTTAGTTGCACCGCCAATCGCACGACTCAATTGATTAAACCTAACCGGACCGTCTTTGAGATGGTAAATGATCGAACCTTTCCACTTTCCCCCAATACGACGCATGCCTTTTTCGATCGGGCAAGGTTCCATACAGGTGTGTTGGACTGGGTTTGTCTTACTCATGGATCGATTATAAACAGCTTGCAGCTTAATGTGGCGCGATGTGTTCAGGTGTCAAAAAGGATACTCATTGACTTGCTTAGACAGGTATCTAAACTATACCTAAATATCAACTATAGGTGTATGAACTGGAATACATGTATTCCGCTCATGCTCTAGATAGACCATCCTTGGGAGCTTTGTATGCAAACCAGCAGTTTAAAACTTCATCCTGGCGCACCTTTTCCGCGCTTGTCATCTCCAATAGCCTTGAACAAGCAGCGTAGTTTGCTCGAACCCAGAGACGGTTGTGACTGGCTGCTCGTACTGATTTATCGCGGTAAGCACTGTCCGCTATGCACTAAGTACTTGAACCAATTGGAGACTTTTAAGCAGCGACTCAGCGAGGCAAAGGTCGACATAGTCGCAATCTCGGGTGATAGCCACGCTCAATTAAATGAACATCTAGAGAAGCTCGATGTCTCATACCCTTTAGCCTATGGTTTGAGCCTGCAAGAAATGAAAAAGCTAGGCGTTTACATATCGGACCCTAGATCAGAGCAAGAAACTGATCACCCTTTTTCGGAGCCTGCCTTGTTTGTGGTTAACGAGCGTCAAGAGCTGCACGTCGTCGATTTGTCGAACAATCCCTTTGTTCGGCCTGATCTGGAGACTCTAGTGAATGGTATCGAGTGGATTCGTAACCCAGATAACAATTACCCGATTCGCGGGATGCACGAATAGCTCAAGCTTTTGAATTTGGGGAATTGCGGCCTAAGAGTCGTTGTTTGGGCCGCCTTGATAGGCTTGCAGAATAAGTCGCTATGCCGCCTCTGTTTTAGACGGCATAGCGTTCATTGCTTGCTTACAACAAGCTTGCCGCGTCGGTGTAGTCTAGGCCTTGGGCATCGGCCACTGCTTTATAAGTCAGCTTACCTGCGTGAACGTTTAATCCGTTCAGTAGGTTAACGTCTTGGGCCACGGCTTTCTTCCAGCCTTGGTTTGCAATACTCAACGTAAACGGTAGCGTCGCATTATTTAGCGCGTAAGTTGATGTTTGCGGTACAGCGCCAGGCATATTGGCCACGCAATAGTGCACTACATCGTGTTTGACAAAAGTCGGTTCAGCGTGGGTGGTAGCAATTGACGTCTCGAAGCAACCGCCTTGGTCGATGGCTACGTCGACGAGTACTGAGCCCGGACGCATGGCACGAACATGCTCTTCTGTAACCAACTTCGGTGCATTGGCACCGGGTACTAATACCGCGCCAATCACGAGGTCTGACTCAGCTGTGTAGCGATCAATTGCTTCGCGAGTAGAGTAAACACAGTTCGCTTTGCCATTAAACTCATTATCAAGCTGGCGAAGTTTTGGAATCGAACGATCCAAAATAGTCACGTTGGCACCCATGCCGCGTGCAATATAGGCTGCGTTTTGACCAACAACGCCACCGCCAAGAACCAATACTTTGGCTGGCTCTGTGCCCGGTACACCGCCCATCAGCACGCCAATACCGCCCTGAGCGCGTTCTAAACAATGTGCGCCTGCTTGCGCTGCTAAACGGCCTGCAACTTCACTCATCGGCGCTAGTAGTGGTAGTGAACCATTGATGCCAGTGACCGTTTCATAAGCAATCGCAGTAACCCCAGAATCCAGTAGTAACTGAGTTTGCGTTGGATCAGGTGAAAGATGCAGGTAAGTGAATAGAACTTGCCCCTCGCTGAGTTGCTTGCACTCTTCTGGCTGAGGCTCTTTAACTTTTACGATGAGTTCTGATTTTGCAAAGATCTCTTCATTGGTCTCGACGATAGTCGCGCCAAGTGCCCGATAATGGTCATCGCTTAGACCAATGCCGGCTGCTGCGCCCGCGGCAATGCTGACGTCGTGGCCGTAATCTATAAGTTCTTTAGCACTCGCTGGGCTTAAGCCAACTCGATACTCATGGTTTTTAATCTCTTTTGGTACACCGATTTTCATGGCAATCCTCCTTAGGTTTGAGTAAATCATAGAGGCAAAAAAGGCCTGAATTAAGGTGATTTATCTTTATTTTTCTAAAATAACCATAAAATTTATGTAAGTATCGACTTATTGCCAAAGTATTTACTAATTGTGGGTGAATAAGATGATAGATAACTACGACCGCAAGATTTTGCGCGCCCTGCAGAGCGATGGGCGAATCAGTTTTACCGACCTTGGAAAGAAAGTTGGATTAACCACCACACCCTGTATTGAGCGAGTGCGAAAGTTGGAATCTCAGGGGTTAATAGAGGGTTACTCTGCCAATCTGGATTCCAAACAGTTGGAGGTTGGGCTGGTCGTGTTCGTACAAATCAGCCTGAGTCGAACTGGGCAGCATAGTTTTTCTTTGTTTAGAGACACTATTAAAGAATTTCCCGAGGTCCAAGAGTGCCACTTGGTAACGGGGCACTTCGATTTTCTAGTCAAGGCACGGGTTAAAGACATGACCGCGTATCGTGACTTTTTAGAAAATCATCTACTCACCGTTAAGGGGGTGCAAGACTCCACCAGTATAGCGGTAATGGAAACTGTAAAAGAAACCATGCACATAGACGTTTAAGTTGTAAAATCGCACTAATGCGGTGCATCAAATCTATATATGCACTATTATTGTGCAATATATGATGGTCAAATTCCGAGGTTTGCTTGATTTTGGGGCGTAGAAACGCAGTTATTCCCTATTTTTGGGCGATTTTTGTGGTTTTACTAAAAGTTGGCATAAAGATTGCTTCTCTATTGAGTGCAATGACGCTGGTTTGCCTCTCTTGAATGACGCAACGTGTTGTTGATACCTTGAACAAAGCGTTGTGATCCCGTTAATTTGATCCCTTAGCGTTGGATTCAAGGTGAGAAGACCAGCGATATTGCTCGGCGCAGATGTACGAACGTTCAGCATTTGAGCCACCTATTTTTGGGTCGCCCAGTTTTTTATAAAGCCAGGTGATTCGACGTCATGAGTTTGACCTTGAGTTGTGTCATACAGCCTGAGACATAGCGAGTGATGTTTCAAACAACTACTTAATTTTTTGAGGTAAGAGTAATGTCAGTAAAAGACGTGCTAAAGCAGATAAAAGACGAAGACATCAAGTACATTGATTTCCGCTTCACCGACACGCGAGGTAAGGAACAACACGTAACTGTTCCAACTTCTGTGGTTGACGAAGATACGTTTGAAGAAGGAAAAATGTTTGACGGTTCATCAGTAGCCGGCTGGAAAGGTATTAACGAGTCAGACATGATTCTAATGCCTGAGGCTGAAACGGCCACGCTTGACCCATTCTTTCAAGACAAGACTTTGAACATTCGCTGCGACGTTATTGAGCCATCTACTATGGAAGGCTACGGTCGTGACCCTCGTTCAATTGCCAAGCGCGCTGAAGCTTATCTTAAAGAGTCAGGTATTGGCGACGCGGCTTACTTTGGCCCCGAAAACGAATTTTTCGTATTTGACGATGTGCGTTTCTCCACTGAGCCACGTGGTGCTTTCTTTGAAGTTGACTCTCAAGAAGCGTATTGGAACTCAGACAAGCCGTATGAAGGCGGCAACATGGGTCACCGTCCAGGCTTGAAAGGCGGTTACTTTCCAGTACCTCCGGTTGATTCTTTGCACGATCTACGTTCTGCAATGTGTCAGTCAGCTGAGGCTATGGGTGTACCAACCGAAGTTCACCATCACGAGGTTGCAACGGGTGGGCAATGTGAGATCGGTACAATCTTTAATACGTTAACGAAGAAGGCTGACGAAGTACAAATCTTCAAATATGCAGTGCACAACACGGCTCATATGTTTGGTAAAACAGCTACATTCATGCCAAAGCCAAT
>CAZOIG010000041.1:0-6416 GCA_964579235.1 uncultured Gammaproteobacteria bacterium | reverse complement strand
GTGGTCGTGCTCATCGTGATCCTCGTCGTGATGATCTTCGTCATGCTCATCATGATCTTCGTCGTGATCCTCGTCGTGGCCATGCTCTTCCATTGCTTGGAGCAAACTTGACTCAACAAACCCAGGAATTTCGTAGTCATCAGCATCGCGAGTGAAACCCTCAAAATGCCACGCCACCGAGTCACTTAAACGGCCTTCCAATTTGGCCGCTGCGGTGACTGAATCGTCAACATCAGCAAAACGCACTTCGGCTTTGCCAGAAAATGCCTCTTCTGGCATTACCGTGTCATGGCGCCCGGTGTCTACATCAACAACGCCGCCGATGGCGCCAGAGCCGTATAGCAAGGTACTGGGGCCTTTTAAAACCGTAATCTGCTCGGCTAGGAATGGCTCTACAGTTACCGCATGGTCGGTACTGGTAACCGACACATCAAGGGTATCGATTTGATCTTTGGTAACTTTGATTCGAGTCGCCCCTAAGCCGTGAATCACTGGGCGGCTAGAGCCTGCGCCAAACGACGCCGCTTGAACACCTGCTTGGCGCTCCAGGGTTGCGCCAATTGATGCACCTTTAGCATCATCCAGACTGTCGCCGGACAACACTAATACTGGCTGCGCGATACCGCCCTCAGCCAATGGGTGAGCTACCACCACGATTTCTTCTAGTGCCTGCGCCTGAGCAACATCTTTATCCGTTTCGTTAGCATTTGCGCCAACCGCTAGTGTCGAGGCTGCGACACCAACAATCATGCCAAACATACGTTTGGAGAGTCGGGTGCGCGCGAAATATTTTTGTTCTGACATTGTAAATAACCTTCTTTTCTTAAAACCACTTGGAGTGCATGAATAAAACACTCAAACAGCACTTGGCGATAAGCAAGTGCGAATGGAATTAGCGAGGAGGCCGGCTTGCCCTTAGGATCCAATCATCCATAGGCAAATAAACCTCCAAGCTAAGACATCTTGTATAGATATAGAGATTTAAGAAAATGCTGGCGGTGCGCGTTGTAACCAGCTCATGCCAGAGTAGGCATTTAAATAGTCAGAATAGTGATTAGTGAGGAGTGTGTCAGCAACATCGGAACTAAAAAGAAAACCCGATGCAGTGATTAAGGTCGAATTCGTATCCGTTTTGAACACATCGCAAAACTCTGTGTGTTCTCCCTGCGCATGCACAACATCATGGTTCAGCCCTGTAGTTAGGCCAAGCACCATAAAGGTCAGCAGGATTGGGACTAGAATTCGTTGCATAGTGTTACATTATCACATAAAAAGTGAAAACGATATTAACGTGACGCCTAATGCAGATAAGTATCGAGTCTCAAGCTTTTTGGCCAGCCTAAGAGCCAAGCACACCCAAAAATACCAAAACACCACTAAAGGTTAGCGCGATACCCGCGAGCTTCCTTCGGCTTAAGGCCTCACCCAAAAATAGCCAAGCCATGATCACGATAAACACGTTTGCAGTTTCGTTTAAGACCGAGGCGACCGAGGCGTCTGAGTATTTAAACCCACCCAGCCAAAACGCCAACGCTAAGTAGGTGCCGACGAAACCGGCCATAATAATTACTCCCCAGCGGTGCTCGCCAAGCCGTACTTCGTCTACAAAATGCATGAGTCGACCGCGCAATAAAAGCAAACCGATCATTCCTGCGGTACCCGCCGCCAAGCGCAAAGCGACCAACCAAAAAAAGCCCTCTTCAACTAAGATCGGCTTCATAGCGACTACACCAGCTGCTGTTAAAAATACTGAGGCGCTGGCGAACATCAAACCTTTGAACAAAGTTGCTTGATCTACCTCTGAGTAATGCTTTTGATAAACGACCGTTAAAATACCGAGCAAGACCAACACAAAGCCCAGCCATTGCCAAAGAGCCAAGGTTTCGGCCAAAAAAACGATGGACAACACCACAACGAAAGGGCTGTAAAGACTGGCCACAATAGCGGTACGCCCTGCACCCAGAGTACGCAATGCTTGCAGGTACCAAGTATCCGCCACAGCAATACCGAAATAACCACTGGCAATCAGAATAAGCCATTGGCTTTGACTCAAGCTAGGAAGCTCTAATCCATGAATCAGTAATGCGGTTGGAAACAAGAACACTAAGCCAACGCAGTTCTTTGCGAGATTCAGGGAGTGCGAGCTTAGACTCTCACCCGCAGCCTTATACAGAATAACAGCGGTAGCCCAGCACACCGCACTGGCTAAAGCGAAAGCCTCTCCTATCCCAAACTCTAATTGCATATCGATCTGCTGGCCTTCAAGACTTACGTTAAAACGACACACCCGCGCCGCGAACCGACGCCGTGTACAAGCAAACGAAGTCTATCAGGCAGAATGCAGTAGAGAGTAGATATTCAACTCAGAGCAAAGCTTATTGCTGCATCAGCATGAATTTTGGTTGTGTCGTAGAGCGGTATAGAGGTGTGCGATTGGTTCACCAGCAGAGGGATTTCTGTGCAGGCGAGTGCAACAGAATCTGCGCCGCGCTCGACCAGCTCATCAATGATTCGGCAATATTGCTCGCGAGACGAGTCTTTAAACTCTCCAAGACACAGCTCCTCGTAGATCACCTGATGAATGAGGTCTTGTTGAGTCGAGCTCGGGAGCAAGACCTGCATGTTATAGACTTGCTCGAGTCGTTGCTTATAAAAAGCCTCTTGCATAGTGAAACGCGTACCCAACAATGCAACGTTCTTGCGTTGGTCGGTGCGCAATGCCTCACCGGTCGCATCGGCAATATGAAGCAGCGGCACGGTTAACGCCGCAGCGACATCATCGGCAACCTTATGCATCGTGTTGGTCGCGATCATCACCGCATCAGCACCAATTGACTGCAACCCCAGCGCCGCATCGCATAAAACTTGACTCGAAGCCTGCCAATCACCGGCTGCCTGTAATTGCTCTATCTCTGCAAAGTCCAAGCTCTGCATTAGAATTTTGGCGGAGTGCAATCCACCCAACGCAGACTTTACGCCCTGATTAATCAGAGCGTAATAGACTTGAGTGGATTCCCAACTCATACCGCCAATGATGCCGAGTGTTTTCATTGCCTTAGTTCTAGGTGATTCAAATAATTAGCCCAAGGTTGGGTTGGGTTGGGTTGGGTGCGAAGGCTATTTTTTGGACAAACGTTTCTCAATTTGTTTTTGTTCCCACTCCTCGTTAAAGAATGAAAATATCTCAAACACGCTTGTACCGTGCACCAATAAACCAATCCCCCAACCAAAAGCCGGCCAGAAAGCCCATATGTAGCTAGGTGTAGAGAGCAGATTTAGGACAAAAAGCCCTGAAATCACCAACAGATAGGTTATTGCGTGGCTGTAGAAGCCTTTGATATCACGCACATACTCTATCGCTTTTAGTTCGTCGGATGTCATCTTTTCAGTAGTATTCATAGCAGTATCCTGTTGTAAGTCGTCAATGTTTACGTCAAATGCTGCAGCCAAAGACTTCATAGATTCCAAACCAGGGGTTTGCCCGCGTTCAATTCTTTGAATTGTGCGCACACTCAAACCTGAGATTTGAGCTAGCTGATCTTGAGACCAACCCCGTTGCAAACGAAATTTTCGAACAATCATTAGTAAATTTCCTCAATCTGTCTATTTGGTCGGATCCTTAATACTGTGACCCAATATAGCTGATGCAAAGCATTTTGCTTATGGCCGTTGTCTGAAGCGACCCACTGCAGCACGCCGAAAAGTATTGCTTTTCAGACGCTGAAACACCACGACACCGACCCGACGTACTGCGGACAAAGTGACGACACGCACCTGACGAGAACCTGACAAGCCCCGACCAAGCAAGGTTATCGCGCGCCGACCATGGTCATCAAGCTAATTGAGCCTGCAATAACTGTAAAATGCTAACAACTAGTAACAAAGCCTATTTGGCTGGTTTATTCAGCTAAACTGCCTCGGTATTTTTGCTTACAAAGCGCTTGAAGCCGCACAGACAAACCTTGTTACCTCGCTTTCGACCCATCTATTCGTTCGCTTTACTCGCGCTACTGGCGCATGGACTGCTGGCCTTTCTACTGTTACCGCTGACGCTGAATGGACTAGCGAACTCGTTCAAGAAGACACCCGTTTTGTCAGTCAACATCAACCCTGCCTCGGCTTCTACGCCCATACAACAAGAAGCCAGTGAGCTAGTAAATGAAGATCAAATCCAGCCCGAACTCGCCGCGCCGAGCGAGACTGAGCCAAGCAAGCCAGAGCCGCAGAAAGCAAGTACCGACTCAAGTGAGTTAATTGAGCGAGCGCAAATAAGCGCCTTCGTGCAAGACATGATAAATCAAGAGATCAAAGACTCAGCAAGACTTAAGCGCTTTGAGAGCACCTTTAAGAACACACCCACATCGTCCGAGGGCACGACCATCATTGAGCGAACAAATGGGATAGTCGACGTACAAACCAAACTGCTCGGGCAAGCTGTTTGTTTCGAGTTCTCGGCCGAGGGCGACCCGCCCGTCACCTTCTATAAGCAATGCCCCAATACGGACATCAAGCTTGATTTAGATAGGCTGAATAAATAGACCCATACTGTTTGGCAAAACTAGCAAAGCGGTACTCCAACACCAGCAACAAAAAAGGGGAGCAAAAGCTCCCCTTTTAAACGCGCCTAAAAACGAATTACCTTAGAAACCATCCATCATAGATTGTGCCTTATAGGAACTTAAATCGATGGCTGCAGGGTTCTCGGTCACTCTAATTGTTTTGGAGGTGCTTTCAACTTTACCATTTTTGTACGAGATTGCTTCAAGCGGAATACCGTTAGGAAACTTACCCTCTAGCTTAGTGAAATCAACCGCGAACTGACCGTTAGAATCAAACAAGGCCATCATGCGTTTGTTGAAATCCACAAAGTCAAAGTCGAGAGACTCCGCCACCCAGAGTTCACCATTGGTGTCATCACCTTCAAAAACCCATTGCTCGGTTTTATATCCCGCAATCTCTTTAGTTTGACCTGTGCGTTTAATAGACTTGATCTGATCAGCTGCTGGACCTTGAGACTTAGCCATCGCGCCGCCCATGCTGGCCATTTTCTTAATAACGTCCGTCGACATAGCCGAAACAGTGCGCTTTGAATCGTTAACCATAACCATAGACTGGTTTTTAAGATCCAAAATCATTTTTTGCTCTGCATCGATACCCGCATAAAAACTGTCTTTAGCAAATGCTTGCACCATGGTGTTGACCTCACCATCGTAGGTCATTTCAGTTTCTAGCTCATAATCGAAGCTGTACCGCTGATCGTAAGGCGCTGGTTTTTGCATGGCCTCAAGCATGCCGCCAAAGCCCCCCATGCCACCCATCGATGGCATTCCAGAGGGAGCGGCTTGCGGCGCAGCAGCAGGCGCTTGCGGTGCAGAACTAGGCATCGCTGTCGGAGCTTGAGCTGGCTCTTCACTTTGTGGAGCAGCCTGAGGGCTGATAACCGCCTCAGTCGCTTCAGATGCCTCTTTGCTCGCCTTACGCGCGACCGTACCGGATACAGCGTTTTCTACCGCATCACCAACTCGATCTTTAAGACGATCAAAAAAACTAGCGTGAGCACTAGTGCTTAATATTGCGGCGAGGCTTAGAGCCAACGCCAACCTTGAAAATGACATTTTCATTTTGCTCTCCAAAAGAGGAATATTTCTGTTTACTGTTTCTAGCCAAAAGGCTGATCTAATAGGCTAATTATTTAATGAGGCTTTGTCTACCGTAAGTCCATAGAGGGTCAACGGGCTAATCAACTAAACCGCTGCGTTTCGCCATTTCGATCGCAATGGCTTTGTAATCGCGTTCACGCGCCTGCTCAACCTGATTAAAAGCTGCGCCTGGAGCCGTGACTAACGCGGTGTAGCCTTCAAACTTGATCGACAATAAGCGGTTTTTATCGTTCCAAAGCGCCGCCAACCCCATATTCGGAATCGACTCTAAACCGCGAAGTTGTTGATTGAGTTCCCACGCTTCCTGCCAATTCTCGCCACCTCCCGTGGCTTCATGCAGGTCACCCATGTACTCATCTGCCTTTATTTCTCGATTTAGCGTAAGACCACCCGTTAAATAGTCCCATTTATCATCGCTCATTTGTACATGAATCGTACAACTTGGCGGTGTTCTTGAGTCGACATTACCAACGTTTTCCTGCATGTAGTCGAGAACACGCGTTTTATCCGGCGTTGTCTCGTAAAGGTCTGCGATCGCTTGTTGATCAAGTTTCAGACAACCATTCATTCCAGCGACATAGTCGACATTGTTACCTGCGAAGTTGGAATTAACGAGGCTTCCATTACCAGAATCGAAATCCATATCCGAACCACAAGCAGCCAACAACAGTGCTGTGCTTAAGCCGAGTGCTAACCGCAACCGTGGTAGAACGTGTGGGGCTGAGTGTTTTTGCTGTAAATTCAATTTACTCTCCT
>CAZOIG010000040.1:0-3315 GCA_964579235.1 uncultured Gammaproteobacteria bacterium | reverse complement strand
GCGTAAGCAATCATCGCGCCGTTGTCAGTGCAAAATTCGATTTTGGGATAGAAAACTTTACCCTGCGACGCTTCCATCATTGTTTTTAGCCGCGCACGTAAAGACAAGTTTGCTCCCACTCCACCAGCAACCACCAATCTTGGAATCCCAGTTTGGTCGATAGCGCGCTTGCATTTACGCACCAAAGTATCGACTGCGGCATCCTGAAACGCGTAGGCGATGTCCGCAATGGTTTGCTCGTCCAGTGCATTTTTCTGAACGGTGGTGAGAGCAAAAGTTTTTAGACCGCTAAAACTGAAATCCAAACCGGGCCGGTCTAGCATCGGACGCGGAAACGTAAACCGCTCAGGGCTACCTTGTTCGGCCACTCGCGATATAGCCGGGCCACCTGGATAACCCAATCCAAGCAACTTAGCGGTTTTATCAAACGCCTCGCCAACCGCATCGTCTAAAGTTTGGCCTAGAATCTTGTATTCACCAACACCTTCAACACTGGCCAATAGGGTGTGCCCACCTGACACTAAAAGGGCTATAAACGGAAACTCCGGGGCATCGTCCTCTAACATCGGCGCCAACATATGGCCTTCCATATGATGCACGCCGATAGTCGGCACCCCCCACGAGAACGCGAGCCCCTTAGCGATTGCGCTGCCCGCCAATAACGCACCCGCTAGGCCTGGGCCAGACGTGTAGGCTACCCCGTCAACACTTTTTGGGTCAGCGCCTGCTTGCTGCATGACCAAATCAACCAGCGGTACTACCTTGCGCACATGGTCGCGCGCCGCCAGCTCGGGGACAACGCCACCAAACTCCTGATGAGTCTTAATTTGCGAATACAAAGCATGCGACAAAAGGCCTTGCTCTGAATCATAGAGAGCGATACCCGTGTCGTCACACGACGTTTCAATTCCTAAAACACGCATAATTCAGTCAGATTGGTCAAAAGTTATAGTTATGGTCGCTAAAAACGGAGGGATTCGCTTACAAATCCCTTAATAATATTGGTCCGAAAGTGTGTACAAACGCTTGAAATATAGATAGAATCGCGCGCCCAACGTTGGTCGGAATAGTATAGGAATTGACTGACGAAAACATCAAAACGAATAATCAAGATGCCACAAGTAAAAGTAAAAAATGACGAGCCATTTGACGTAACTCTACGCAAATTCCGTCGTTCATGCGAAAGAGCCGGTATTTTCACTGAAATGCGCGCTCGCGAATTCTATGAAAAGCCAACAGCAGTTCGTAAGCGCAAAGGCGCTGCTGCTAAGAAACGCGAAATGAAACGCGCGTCTCGCGGTCGTATTCGTACGACTCGTATGTACTAAGCACGGCTTGCTGCTAGAAAATCCTCGATTCGAGAAAAACCATGTCACTTAAAGATACTATTCTCAATGACATGAAGACTGCAATGCGCGACAAAGACAGCTCGCGCCTTGAGTCGATCCGTATGTTGCGCGCTGCAATTCAGCGTAAAGAAGTGGATGACCGTATCGAGCTGAATGATGAGCAAGTTCTTGCCATCTTACAGAAGCAAATAAAGCAATCGCAGGATGCGATTAAGCAGTTCACGCAGGGAGAACGCGCCGACTTGGCCGAGAAAGAGCAAGTTCACGTGAACAACCTGGAAGGCTACCTCCCAGCTCAGCTCAGCGAAGCAGAAGTAGCCAGTGCGGTCGAAGCCGCCATCGCCAAAACCGGCGCAGCCAGTATGCAGGATATGGGCAAAGTAATGGGCCTACTTAAAGGCGAGCTTCAAGGCCGCGCCGACATGGGCAAAGTGAGCGGACTTATTAAGGCAAAATTATCGGCCTAAATAACCCCGCGGCTAGAGAATTTCTCTAACACGCCTGCCCCACAACGGTCCACCTCTAGACTGTTTCTCTCAAAACCAGCAAGTTATTACCCTCAAGATAGCGAGCTTATTTCGTCATTATATTGAGCTGGAGCATTGTTGGCACAATGAACTTTGGTCTTTTCATCAAAAGCGGAGTTACAATAGCTTATGGCTGGCCGCATTCCACAACACTTTATAGATCAATTGATCAACCGAGTAGACCTCGTTGATCTGATTGACGGCTATGTGCCACTAAAAAAAGCGGGCTCTAATTACAAAGCGTGCTGTCCTTTTCATAACGAAAAAACGCCTTCTTTCTCGGTATCGCCTGCGAAACAGTTTTATCACTGCTTTGGCTGCGGTGCGAGTGGTACAGCAATCAGCTTTTTGATGGAATACGACCATCTGGAGTTTCGCGAGGCCGTTGAAAAGCTTGCCAGTGCAGCGGGCTTAGAAATTCCTGAAGAGGCCCAATCTGCTCGACCCAACAAAGCGACCCAGCAAGGTATTGATCTATATGAGCTGATGACGCAGGTGAGCCGCTACTTTGAAGAGCAGCTGCGGCAACACCCAAAAAAACAAGTCGCGATTGCGTATTTGCAAAACCGTGGTCTAAGTGGCCAAACCGCTAAGCGTTTTGGCTTAGGGTATGCACCCGAAGGCTGGGACAATTTGATGTCAAAGCTCAGTACTAGCCCTGCTCACAAAAAAGCCCTAGAAGACACTGGCATGTTAACGCGGAATGACAAAGGCCGCGTTTATGACCGATTTCGCGGTCGCATCATGTTTCCCATTGAAGATCATCGAGGACGCATAGTAGGTTTTGGCGGTCGAGTGTTAGATCAGGGTGAACCCAAATATTTGAATTCACCCGAGACTCCAATTTTTCATAAGGGATCGGAGCTTTATGGCCTGTATAGCGCCCGAGGTGCGATCAAAGAAAATGATAATGTCATCATCGTCGAAGGCTATATGGATGTGGTTGCATTATCTGAAGCCGGAATCGGCAATAGCGTTGCAACTCTAGGCACCGCGACCACTGCGATGCACTTGCAAAGACTGTTCAGGCACACTCCGAACCTTGTGTTCTCGTTTGATGGCGACAGAGCTGGCCGCGCTGCCGCATGGAAGGCCTTAGAAACCAGCCTTCCGCAAATGCAGGATGGCCGCACCGTGAGCTTTCTATTTTTACCGGACGGCGAAGATCCAGATTCAATGGTGCGCAAAGAAGGTAAAGACGCTTTTATGCAGCGAGTAAACAATGCCACGCCAATCATTGAGTTTTTGCTCAATCAATTGTCAGAGCAAGCCGACTTAGCTCGTCTAGATGGGCGAGCCAAACTCGCCAGCTTGGCCAAGCCCCTAATTCGACAATTACCCAAAGGTTTACTGCGGCAGCTACTTATCGAGTCGGTAGCTCGCATGGTGAATACAAGCCCCAATGCGTTTTTAGAGGCCGAGCCCAAGCCGACACAAAT
>CAZOIG010000039.1:0-1539 GCA_964579235.1 uncultured Gammaproteobacteria bacterium | reverse complement strand
TCTGGATATTCTTTGAGTGGCGTGGGTTTTACGTCAGGGGCTGGTTTGTCGCTGCGAGCGAATGAGCGACTTTCGTTTCTACCTCGGCCTTCTCTCGGCTCGCGTTCCTGATCAAAAGCGCGGGTTGCCTTGAGTTCTTTTACATCAAGAATAAGCGGACTGTCACCTTGAGCCATAAATAAAGCGGCTGCCGCAATTTGTTCGGAACTCAGCTCTTGGTCATGCTGCATCTCGGCAACGATCTGCGAAAACAAGCCAAGATCTTCTTTGCTTATCGTGTCGGCAAGTTTAGCTTTAAAGCGGCCAACACGACTCTCGTTAATGTCTTTAACCGATGGCAACTCCATGGGGTCAATGACCTGCTTGGTTGCTCTTTCAATCATCGACAACATGCGTTTCTCACGCGGCGCTATGAACAAAATGGCCTTGCCATCGCGACCGGCACGACCAGTACGCCCGATGCGGTGAACATAGGACTCCACATCATGCGGCACGTCAAAATTTATCACGTGACTGATGCGCTGCACATCTAAGCCTCTAGCCGCTACATCTGTGGCGATTAGAATATCAATTTTGCCATTGCGTAGTTTATCTACGATTTTTTCGCGGTTTGCCTGCGGCACATCACCATTAAGTGCTTCGCTACTAAAGCCTCGCGCTGAGAGCTTGTCGGCTAGCTCGGTGGTGGCATTTTTGGTTCGCACAAAAACGATTACGCCTTCGGTTTCTTCGCTTTCTAGTATGCGGGTTATGGCATCCAGTTTATGGGTGCCCTTTACCACCCAAAAGCGTTGGCTGATATTTGCGCCCGTTACCGTTTTGCTGGCAATCTTGATGTGTACCGGATCAAACAAATGTTGATCAGCCACTTTTTTAACTTCGCGAGGCATGGTGGCTGAAAAGAGCGCGATCTGTCGATCTGGCGGAGACTGTTCTAGTACCCATTTAACATCGTCAATAAAACCCATGCGCAGCATTTCGTCGGCTTCATCGAGTACAAGTGCCTGAAGACCATCGAGCGATAGGGTGCCCCTACGCATATGATCCATCACACGACCGGGCGTACCCACTACAACTTGTACCCCACGACGCAGTTGCTTGAGTTGAATGGTGTAGGATTGCCCGCCATAAATAGGCAGTACGCTAACACCATCAAGGTATTTCGCGTATTGCTGACACGCCTCTGCCACTTGAATGGCGAGCTCTCGCGTCGGCGCCAAGATAAGCAGTTGAGGGTGGTTCTTTTTTGGGTCAATTTTGCTTAAAAAGGGTAAGGCAAACGCCGCGGTTTTACCTGTGCCTGTTTGAGCTTGTCCGAGTAAATCTCGGCCAGTGAGTAAGGGAGGAATGCTGGCGGCTTGAATCGGCGAGGGCTGCTCGTAACCCTGATCGCTGACTGCGCGCAAAACAGCCTCGGCTAATCCGAGTTCATTGAAGTGTGCGACTGATTCTGACTCATCAGCGCTGGGTGATGTATCGACATTGCTTGGTTTGTTTGACATTGGGGCTCTCTGCTAGCGTTGTTATCAATCTGCGAAA
>CAZOIG010000038.1:0-2723 GCA_964579235.1 uncultured Gammaproteobacteria bacterium | reverse complement strand
ATTGCCTGCGCTTGAATAGGGGTGGGTTGCGAGTATCCGAGTTTGTCCAGCGTAACCAAAAGCGAGCTGTTCAATCCAAGGTCTTTAAAGTCCATCGTAATACCTTAAGTCGACTATAGAGAAGAGCGCGCAGACTACCGCACTGAGTCGAGAAACGCTATTGATTACTTGCGATAGATCAATTGGTAAGCGTGACGCCGACGCAGAATAAATCGGCCGCAGAGCTGTGAGCCAAGTACCCAGATTCGCGCATCCACGACTTCGCGAACTTAGTCCTCTGAACTCTTAAGAGAACGCTCAAACTCAACGTCGTCACGCCAGTCTTCGACTTCCTTATTCATCGCCGCTTTTTTGCCGCGTCGAACCACCGTTTTGCTCTTCTCATGCACACCGCCTTTTTTCATTAAAGGCGAGCGCGCGACTGGGTTGCGCGGCTTGATTTTGTGGTTGGAAGTCATGCGAAAAACTCGGCTGTTTCAATTAGCCTAACAAGGCGTGTACGACGCCCATAGCCGTATAAAACAACAACCAATAGGTGGCATCAATCAGAAATAGGGTTTTGGACTTTTGCGAAAACAAATAGTTAGTGCCTATAGCCGGAACGATAAAACCAAGCGCTATGCCTACGGCTGTCAGCACTTTGACCTGAAAACCTAAATCAACCGCATAGGTGGCAAAAGTATGGGCTAGCGTCCAAGAGGCCAGTACGCTAAGTAATAGTGCACCGCCATAAATTTTCAGCATATTACCTTGTTGGACTTGTTCCTCTGTAAGACCAACTGCTCCCATCCAACGCTTGCCCATGATAGGGCCGTACCAAATACCACCGACCACAAAACCCATTAGAGCGGCGCCGAAAACGGCTAACCAATTAACTGAAAAAAGTTCCATAGTGTCACCTCATTATTTTCATTATTATTATCAGTGCTAATATCCTACCCTCATGCAACTTATTTGTGAATTTGAGAATCGGGATAAATCTGCGGTGAATTACCTTTCTAACGCATTTCGTGGACAAGCTGTAGATCAAGTCTGCGACTTTGACGCCAGCAATGACATCGCAGACCGCGTTTTATCGTTCCATAAGAGTCTGCCTGCCTACTCACCCACACCGACTTATTCGATGCAGGGTTTAGCGCATGAATTGGGCCTAGGTTCGCTTCGCATCAAAGATGAAAGTCAGCGATTCAACCTCAACGCTTTCAAAGTGCTGGGGGCGAGCTATGCTGTGGCAACTCTGTTGTATGAACGGCTCGCTCTCAAAGGCCACGGACCCAATTTTGATACAATCAGGGCGCTGCAGGATCATTATCGTCACCTAACGCTGGTCACGGCCACGGACGGAAATCATGGTCGAGCGGTCGCTTGGGCCGCGCAAAAATTTGGCTGTGCCGCACAGGTCTTTATGCCCGCGGGAACTTTAGAAGTCCGAGCCCAAGCAATACGAAATTTTGGTGCCGAGGCTCAAATCACCAGCATGAACTACGATGACACAGTTCAACTGGCCGCCAATACCGCCGAGCAGATTGATGGAATTCTAGTTCAGGACACTGCGTGGCACGGTTACACGGATATACCCAAACGCATTCAGCAGGGATACTTCAGCCTGTTAAGCGAATCCATGGACGACGCAAATCCTCATGACTGGCCTACGCACGTTTTCGTCCAAGCTGGAGTTGGCTCCTTACCCGCAGCGCTAGTCGAACGTTTATACGCAATTCATTGTGCTTCGAATGGCACATTGGAAATGCCTGAATTCATAGTGGTGGAAGCGAATCAAGCAGATTGCTTACTGCAGTCGATAGCCACTGAAGACGGTCATTCCATTAGCATCCCAGGTCACCTCAACACCATTATGGCTGGGCTAGCTTGTGGCACACCCAGTTCAGTCGCTTTGCGCAGCCTACGCCGCCACGCGGCAGGGTTTTTATCATGCTCAGATGAAGTTACAAAATTGGGTATGCGGGTATTGGATCGACCACCTTCTGGCGACCCAAGAATCACTTCGGGAGAATCGGGCGCGGTTACCTTAGGTGCGGTTTATGAGCTCTTAAGCAATCCACGGAATGCGAACATCGTCGAGTCGTTGGGCCTGAACAGCAATTCACACGTACTACTGTTCTCCACCGAGGGCGATACCGCGCCCGAGCTGTATCGTGCTATTGTCGACCGAGCAAGGTCGTAAGACTCCATAAATACGTTAATCCAACAGACTTAACCCGTGTAACTATGGCCAAGAATGTTCGACTCCCCTCTGTATCGCATGCCGCGATAACCCTGCTAGCACTCGCTATATGGATATCCTACGGGATCTTTTCATTGGCCGCAGATCTGCACGGAATTTTGCTGGTCGCAATCGTCTGGGTAGTTGCAAATTGCCTAGCGCTAGGCGCGAACTACGAAGCGGTTCAAAAAGCCGTGCTCAAAGGCTTAGACCGAGCGATGCCAGCCATGCTGGTATTCCTCATGATTGGAGTGGTCATTGCCACCTTCATACAGAGCGGAACAGTAGGCACGTTAATTTACTATGGCTTGAAATTCATGGACCCCAGTATCTTTTTGCCGACGGGGTTAATTCTATGTAGTTTGATGTCGTTGGCAGTCGGCACTTCTTGGGGAACGGTAGCAACCGGCGGCATAGTGCTAATTGGTATCGGCGGTGCAATGGGTATTCCATTACCGATGGTCGCAGGCATGATCGTCTCAGGCGCGAGCTTTGGCGA
>CAZOIG010000037.1:0-2187 GCA_964579235.1 uncultured Gammaproteobacteria bacterium | reverse complement strand
GTCTGCTCTGAAATCGTATCAAAGTAAGGTACATCGTCAAAACTGACCGCAAGCGGAAATAGTTTCATAGATCGGCGTCTAAACTCAGACTCCGGCACACAGCCGACGGAATCCATAACGATTGCGTAGTTCATACCCAAGCCCCATCCTTAATAATTGAATTTATTGTTGTTATGTTGCTGTTGTAGCACAGCAAAAGCCACCTCTGAAAGTGTACAGCTAAGGCATGAAGACGAAAGCAACAAGTTGGCTGAGAAGAAAACAGCCAAAATGCCGCCTAGTTCGCGTTTACTTTGAGCTTGTATCAATCACGCCTAGGTTGAGCCCATGTTCTCGAGCGCACTCTTTTGCGAGCTCGTAACCCGCGTCTGCATGGCGCATAACGCCTGTGGCGGGGTCGTTCCAAAGCACACGCTTAATGCGGGCCGCGGCCTCATCTGTACCATCGCAGCAAATCACCAAACCGGCGTGTTGCGAGTAGCCCATGCCAACGCCACCACCATGATGAAACGAGACCCAGGTAGCGCCGCTAGCCGTGCTGAGCATTAGGTTAATAAGCGCCCAGTCCGAGACAGCGTCTGAACCATCGAGCATCGCTTCTGTTTCGCGGTTGGGGCTGGCTACCGAGCCCGAATCTAAGTGATCTCGACCAATGACCACTGGGGCTTTTAACTCACCGTTTTTAACCATCTCGTTAAAGGCCAAGCCAAGACGGTCGCGATCTCCTAAACCTACCCAACAAATACGTGCTGGTAGACCTTGGAACTCAATCCGCTCTTGCGCCATGTCCAGCCAATTGTGCAAATGTGGGTCATCTGGAATAAGCTCTTTCACCTTAGCATCGGTCTTACGAATGTCTTCTGGATCTCCGGATAAGGCTACCCAGCGAAATGGCCCAACGCCTCGACAAAAGAGTGGGCGAATATAGGCAGGGACAAAGCCAGGAAAATCGAATGCGTGGTCGATCCCACGATTTTTTGCCTCTTGGCGAATATTGTTACCATAGTCAACCGTAGGAATACCAAGCGCATGAAAATCAAGCATCGCTTGCACATGCGTTGCCATTGAATCTCGCGCTGCGTCAGCGACCTCTTCAGGATTGCTTTGAGATTTCTCGCGCCATTGTTCGACGCTCCAACCAACTGGCAAGTAGCCGTTAACCGGATCGTGTGCCGACGTTTGATCGGTCACTAAATCAGGCTTAATTCCGTCGCTTACCATCTTCGGCAAAAGCTCGGCCGCATTGCCCAACACGCCAACCGATAGAGCTTCGCCGCGCGCGTGCGCTTCGTCTATTTTTTCCAGTGCCTCTTCAATACTTGCTGCGCTGGTATCCAGATAGCGATTACGCAAGCGAAAATCAATGCGCGTTTGATCACACTCGATCACCAACATTGAAAAACCCGCCATGGTCGCTGCAAGAGGCTGGGCACCGCCCATACCGCCTAAACCAGCAGTCAAAATCCACTTGCCCTTGGGGTTGCCATCAAAGTGCTGGCGCGCGGCCTCGACGAAGGTTTCGTAAGTGCCTTGCACAATGCCCTGTGAACCAATGTAGATCCAACTGCCCGCAGTCATTTGCCCGTACATCATCAAGTCGTTTTTATCGAGCTCATTGAAGTGCTCCCAATTGGACCAGTTAGGTACTAAATTTGAATTGGCGATCAACACCCTCGGTGCATCGCGATGGGTTTTAAAAACACCCACTGGTTTACCTGATTGCACGCAGAGGCTCTCGTCGTCTTCCATGGTTTCTAGAATCTTGAGGATGGCGTCAAACGACTCCCAATTGCGCGCTGCTCGACCGATTCCACCATAAACAACTAGGTCTTCCGGTCTTTCGGCGACTTCTGCATCCAGATTATTCTGCAACATACGATAAGGCGCTTCGGTTAACCAGCTCTTGCAGTTCAACTCACTGCCACGCGGTGCAGAGATAGATCGACTTAGGTCGTGACGATTAGTATTTTTCATATGCTTTGGTTTGAGATCTTGGTTTGAGGTCTGGGTTTGAGGTCTGGGTTTGAGGGCTTAGTTAGACCAAATTTTATTAGGTTTATGGCTAAGCTTGATTCGGCGTATAACGGGCGCCAAGCTCGTACCGGCTCGACGGGTAGATAAGGTCAACCACAGTAACCACTTCTGATGCTTTCCAGGTACGTCGCCGCAGCTTTAAACAAGGCTCAT
>CAZOIG010000036.1:0-1720 GCA_964579235.1 uncultured Gammaproteobacteria bacterium | reverse complement strand
CCGACTAAGGGCTAAATAGACAGTACGAGAATCGAATTGTGACAGAAGAAGTTTCTAAAGAGTTTTCCCAAAAAGTGCACGATGATTTTGCCGCCCTGAGTCGTGGCACAGATGAAATCATTCCTGAGCCAGCGATGTTGTCAAAGCTAGCCTTGGATCGACCGCTCGAGATTAAGGCGGGCTTTGATCCCACTGCACCAGATTTGCACTTGGGGCATACGGTCCTAATTAACAAATTGCGTCAATTCCAAGACCTCGGGCATAACGTGACATTCCTGATCGGCGATTTCACCGGTTTGATCGGTGATCCAACTGGTAAAAGCGCTACGCGGCCACCATTGACGACGGAAGAAATTCAGGAGAACGCTCAAACTTACCAAGAGCAGGTCTTCAAAATTTTGGATGCTAGTGCGACGACAGTGCGTTTCAACTCTGAGTGGATGAGCAAGATGAGCTCTACTGACATGATTCGCTTAGCGGCCAGACATACCGTCGCGCGGATGCTCGAGCGAGATGATTTTTCAAAACGCTATGCGGCCAATCAAGCCATTTCTATTCATGAGTTTTTATATCCCTTAGTGCAAGGCTATGACTCGGTTGCTTTAAAGGCGGATGTCGAGTTGGGGGGTACAGACCAGAAGTTCAATCTGCTTGTTGGGCGGGAGATGCAAAAGGCCTACGATGTGCCGCAACAGGCAATTTTAACGGTGCCCATTTTGGAGGGTTTGGATGGCGTTCAGAAAATGTCCAAGTCCTTGCATAACTACATCGGTATCACTGATGCGCCTAACGACATGTTTGGTAAGCTGATGTCAGTGTCGGACGATTTAATGTGGCGCTACTTTGAATTGTTAAGTTTCAGAAGCTTGGCTGAAATCGAAGGCTTCCGAACTGATATTGCAAACGGCAAAAACCCGCGTGATGTTAAGTTTTTACTGTGCGAAGAAATCATTACACGATTTCACTCAAGCGAATCGGCGCAGGCGGCGCAGGCCGACTTTATCCAACGCTTCCAGAAAAACGCGATTCCGGATGACATGCCTGAAGTGGCAATTGATTTGGGCGACGGCTTTCCAATTGGACCATTGTTGAAGGAAGCGCAAATGTGTGCGAGTACCTCCGAGGCAATGCGCATGGTCAAACAAGGTGCCGTTAAGCTCAATGGCGAGAAAATTGAAGACCCGCGTTCGCTTATATCGGAAACTGAGCCTTTTGTTTTGCAGGTCGGGAAGCGTAAATTTGCGCGAATTTTGCCGTAACGATAGTCACAATAGATGGCCATATTAAGCAGCCACAACGACAGAGAGACCTAAACTCGTCGCGGCCAAAAAGCACTGATAGAATAGTAAAAATGAAAAAGGCACTGATTACGGGTATTACGGGTCAAGACGGTTCCTATTTAGCGGAGCTCTTGCTTGAGAAGGGTTATGAGGTGCACGGTATAAAACGACGCTCGTCTTCCTTTAACACCGAGCGTATTGATCACATCTATCAAGACCCGCATCAAAACGACCCACGTCTAAAACTGCATTATGGTGACTTGGCCGATAGCTCCAACCTTGTACGCATCATCCAAGAGGTTTCGCCTGATGAAGTTTATAACCTAGCGGCACAAAGTCATGTTGCTGTGTCGTTTGAGGTGCCCGAGTACACGGCTGATGTTGATGCCTTAGGCACCTTACGATTACTTGAGGCGATAAGATTTCTTCAGCTCGATAAA
>CAZOIG010000035.1:0-1945 GCA_964579235.1 uncultured Gammaproteobacteria bacterium | reverse complement strand
TCAGCCAGACATATACGCTCAAGTTAAATGGGCCGTGACTCACGAGCAGGCCTCAAGCCTTAAAGACGTCGTGTTTAGGCGGCTTTCAATCGGCTTATTAGGTATTGAACGCGAACAAGTGGAAACTATTGCCGAGCTTATGGCTGGCCTATTAGACTGGAGCAACGAAACAAAGCGCGCCGAAGTCGCGGATCTGCTGAGCCATTTAGACAAAGTTGAACGGGCGCTGCGGCCCGAGTCGGATCGCGCAGCATGAGCAATCGCGGCTCCATTAGTCGTGCTCTGCATATCGCACCCACGCCTTTTTTCGCTGATCGAGGTTGTCACATTCGTATCGAAGGCATCGTGCGCTGCCTTAAAGAGTTTGGCGTTGAGAGCGTGGTATGCACTTATCACCATGGCCACGATGTGGCGCACGTCGATACTCGTAGAATCGGCAATATTAAATCTTATACACAGACCTCCGCGGGTCCCAACCCTTGGAAATTGTGGGCTGATCTAAAGCTATTGGTTTTGTGCATTAAGGTTTTTCGCACAGAACGGCCCGATGTTATTCATGCTCACTTACACGAAGGTCTATTCATCGGTTTATTAGTTAAATGGATATTCTTTTGGCGGGGTACGCCCATAGTAGCCGATCTGCAAGGCAGTTTTACTGGAGAACTCGATAGCCACGGTGTGTTTAAACGGCTTGGCTTTCTAAAACCCGTATTGCGTTGGGCCGAGAAGATTCTTATATGGTTTCCCACGCATATTGTTTGCTCGTCTGAGCGTTCTTTGAGTCTGTTTAAGAACGAATTTGGAATAAACCCTGAAAGAATTTCATTAGCCCAAGATGGCGCCGATAGCGCTGCATCTCTTTCTCAAACGCAGCGCAAAGAATTGCGTGCGGAACTAAATTTACCGTCAGACAAACTGATTGTGGTTTATTCAGGCGCTTTACTGGCCTCCAAAGGGCTTGACCAACTTCAAGAGCTCATACAACTGAGCGCTAACAACCAGACTCACTTTCTCATAATTGGCTATCCAATTGAGCACTTGCAAGAACATCTAAGGCAGCACGGCCTAGAGCAGCGGTGCACTCTACTCGGCCAAGTGCCTTTTGAACGACTGCCACAACTCTTGCAAATTTCTGATGTTGCAATCGACCCGAAAAATTTTGATGCGGGTGAGGGAAGCGGGAAGATGCTGAATTACATCGCCAATGGGCTAGCGGTGCTTGCCTTTGATACACAAAACAATAAGGCGTTTCTACCCCAAAGTGCGCCGCTGGCGGCTTCAGTAGAAGAAATGGCGACACAGCTGCGAGTATGGGAAAAAGACCCAGATGCACGCATTGAGGCGGCCAAACAGAATCAGCAGTTTTTTGCAGCGCACTACTCTTGGGCTGTGACCGTTGATCAACTTAATCAAGCCTATAAAAAGCTACAGCCTTGAGCGGGCTTTTTTGGGGAACAGCCCTGAGCGGACCTCTTAAGAGAAAAGCCTAGAAGCGTCGTGAGCGGTCAACCGTGCAATGCAGAATCAGGGGCGGATATGAACGTCAGGCCAGTTGTCATTACCCGTGTGGAAGGTCAGTCTAGTCGCCACACTCGGGTCTGATCCAACTCGCCATAAAAAGATCTCGTAATCTTTGGTGTCGTGCTCATGATCTTGGGGACCACGGCTCGCGCCAAACACCATGTACCTTCCGTCGTTCGAGTCTTTGGGCCAATACTCATGACTAAACTCACCGGTCAAATCGATAAGCGTTTCTGTGCTTAGGGTTTCTGGGTTAACTCGGACGATCTCTGTCGAACTCGGACCTTGACTTGGCGTCACCTGAAATAAACCATCGTAGGCTGAATTCCAGAACAGTTCACAGCCATTAAAAACACCTGTCACGCGATCAACTGAACCAATTGCTGTGCCCCAATGACCGGTTCTTAAACCAATTGTAGATTGT
>CAZOIG010000034.1:0-1962 GCA_964579235.1 uncultured Gammaproteobacteria bacterium | reverse complement strand
TTCCGGGTTTTGCTTCTCAATACGATCATTGGTATTTGAGTGAGCGAGAAAACTATCACTCCTCACCGGCTATTCGCAGCGCTGGAGCGCGCGCGATGAAAATGGCTAACGTTGGTATCGACGACATTGAGTACTTCGACATCTACAGTTGTTTCCCGTCAGCTGTGCAAATCGCTTGTGATGAATTGAATATTGCCCATGACGATCCAAGGGGCCTGAGCCTAACCGGCGGTCTACCGTATTTTGGTGGACCAGGCAGTAACTACAACATGCATGCGATCGTGGAGGTTGTGAATCAACTAAGGAGTAGCGAGCAAGCTAGCTACGGCCTGGTGAATGCAAATGGGTGGCACTTGACTAAGCACGCGGTTGGCCTGTATTCCAATCGCGCGCCGAAGGCATTGGATGTAGTGTTAAGCGAGCCAGTATCGCTAAGCTCAGACAAGGTGCCCGCTTTCACCAAAGACCCTAAAGGGGATAGTCGAATAGAAACGTTTACTGTCCTTTACGACAAGAAAAACAACCCGAGCTCATCAATCATTATTGGCCGAGACCAAAGCGACCATCGCTTTATCGCGTACGGACCAGACGATCAAGACTCGCTAAACCTAATGCTCGGTGATGAAACTGTAGTGGGGGCATTGGGAAGGGTCTCAAGCCAAAAAGGCCGCAACAAATTCCAATTTAAGTGACACCATTATCAATGAGCCGCACGGTTTCTTGAGCGCATTGAAGAGCTCTAAGTCATGCACTTAAGCGCCAGATAGGGCGTTAAGTTAAACACAATGATCAAGAGTTTAAAGTTAGCTAGAAAGGCAAAATAGCGCTCATTGAGCTGCTCGTCGCCGAGTGAAAACAGCGATCCGTGCACCGACCTGCTTAATGGCTTCAAGATCAATAATGAAAGAAAGCTAAGCACTAAAAGGCCAGCGTTGATGAGCAAGCAGAGCTCAAGGAACTCGGTGAGTGTTTCTATGGTCATACGTTCTACTCCTTTGGTCTCATTTTGAATCAGTCATTCGAATACCATACTCCATATACTCATAAAAAAAACCCTACGCAAGCAAGCCTGCGTAGGGTTTCAGTTTTTATGGCGCTCGTAAATCTATAAGCGCCTTGAGTCAAACTGGCCTATTCGGCAGCAGCTGCCTCGCTGGTTTCAGCCGTATCGCTGTCTTCAAACGCTTCGAACGCGGCTTCTGCATCAGCCGTTTCTTGCGTTAGTAACGCAGCTAGTTCAGCGTCTTTTTCATCAGCTTCTCTACGACGACGTACTCGATCTTCGTGATAAGCCAAACCCGTTCCAGCAGGAATCAAGCGACCAACAACTACGTTTTCCTTCAATCCACGTAAGTGATCAACTTTGCCAGCGATCGACGCTTCAGTCAGAACACGCGTTGTTTCTTGGAACGAAGCGGCTGAGATAAACGACTCAGTCGTCAATGAAGCCTTAGTAATACCGAGCAATACAGGCACTGCTTGTGCCGGGATTATGTCGTTAGCGGCTGCTTTTTCGTTTTCTTCCAAGAAGCGCGTACGTTCGATTTGCTCGCCCGGCAATAGCTTAGTATCGCCTGGGTTAGTGATTCGAACTTTACGCAGCATTTGACGCACGATCACTTCAATGTGCTTGTCGTTGATGGTTACACCTTGGAGGCGGTAAACGTCTTGTACTTCATCCACGATGTAATCGGTCAATGACTCCTTACCTTTGAGCGCAAGAATGTCTTCTGCTACTGGAGAACCGTCAACCACGATCTCGCCTTTCTCTACCGTCTCACCTTCAAACACGTTGATAGTGCGACCTTTCAAAATCAAGGTTTCAACCGATTCACCGTTCGGTTCTGTGATGACCAAACGCTGCTTGCCTTTGGTTTCCTTACCGAAAGAAACGATACCCGAAGCAGTCGCCATGATAGCGGCATCCTTTGGCTTACGAGCTTCAAACAGTTCGGCAACACG
>CAZOIG010000033.1:0-3135 GCA_964579235.1 uncultured Gammaproteobacteria bacterium | reverse complement strand
TATCGACGCCCGCTTTACGCGCTACCGCATTGACTCCAAGACCCGAAAAACCAACTTCTGCGAGTACTTCGCCCACGGCCTTAACTAAGCTTCGTTGGGTTGCGTCTTTATCTTTGCGTATTGTTTTCGCTTGACTGTTTGCTTTAGGCATCCATAAACCTCAGATATATTTGTCACCGACTGGTGACAAATATATCACCAGTCGGTGACATAAGGCAATAGCAGCGTAAACTGGCAAATTAGCTTATAGCCCTGAGGCGGCGGCGTTCAGCTTCGAACGCGGGCGATTAAGGCAATAAGGGGCGGGCTTTGAGTCTTGGCGACTAGGCTTGCGACCGAATCGCTGCGGCTGTAAACACCACATCGGTCGAGCTATTGAGCGCTGTTTCGGCCGAATCTTGAACGACGCCGATGATAAAACCAACTGCGACTACTTCCATTGCGTAGTCATTAGGGATGCCGAAGAGACCGCAAGCGAGTGGGATCAGCAATAAGGAGCCACCTGCCACGCCGCTCGCGCCACAGGCAGACAGCGCTGCAATAACGCACAGCAAGATCGCGGTGCCGAAGTCTACTTGAATGCCTAGTGTATGCACGGCCGCCAGCGTCATGATGGTAATGGTAATCGCCGCGCCGCCCATATTGACGGTTGCACCTAGGGGTATCGAAACCGAATAGGTTTTTTCATCCAGTTCTAGGTCTTTGCAGAGCTGCATATTGACTGGAATATTAGCCGCCGAACTGCGTGTAAAGAAAGCGGTTACACCGCTCTCTCGTAGGCAGCGTAATACCAAAGGGTAGGGGTTTTGCTTGGTTAAAATGAAGACGATTATTGGATTCACGATCAGCGCTACGATCAACATCGAGCTGAGCAATAAACCCAGTAAGTGTGAGTAACCAAGCAGAGCTTCGATGCCGGTTGCTGCGACGGTACTGGCAACTAGGCCGAAAATGCCGATCGGTGCTAACTGGATCACCACTTTAACAATGGCGGTGATGGCCTCGCTCATGTCCGTTACCATGGCCTTTGTGCTGTCTGATGCAAGACGTAGTGAGATGCCGATGCCGATTGCCCACGCCAATATCCCAATGTAATTGGCTTCCATTAGAGCGGTAACGGGGTTTTGCACGATCTTAAACACTAAGGTGCTCAAAACCTCAGAAATGCCCTCAGGTGGGCTGAGGTCTGGCGTGGCCGACATCAATGTCAGCGAGGCAGGGTATAGAAAACTTAAAGACACAGCCACCAAAGCGGCCGCGAGTGTGCCAATCAAGTACAAGCCGATGATGGGCTTCATCGCGGTGTCCGCAAAGGAGGCTTGGTTCGCGATTGACGCCATAACCAAGGCAAACACTAAGATCGGTGCTACGGCTTTGAGTGCCGATACAAAAAAGCTGCCTAAAAACGCGGTGCCAGCGGCGAGTTCGGGATTGCTCAAAGCCAGAACTATCCCGGCGACAATGCCGATAAAAATTTTAGAAACTAAGCTTATATTATTGATTTTATTAAGTAATTCGCTCATTTTGACCCTGCGTTACAGCGCTCAGACTGAGGGTCAACGAGTATTCGGCCCCGAGTCTTTTACGCCAATTCTTTGTTCCAGAGAATATCGGGATGACCGGTGCGCAGGTTAATAATGCGCGCGACCACGAATAATAAATCTGAAAGGCGGTTTAAATACTGGCGCGTAGTGTCGCACACGGGCTCGGCTTGGTGCAACGTGACCACGTCTCGCTCGGCACGGCGAGCAATCGCTCGCGCCAAATGACAAACCGCCGCGGCTTCGCTGCCACCCGGCAAAATAAAGTCTTTAAGTGGTTCGACCAAAGAGTTGTAAGCGTCGATACGCGACTCTAAATACGTGATCTTTTCGGGCTTAATGAACGAATGCCCAGGCATGCTGATTTCACCACCAATATTGAATAAATCATGTTGGATCGCAGTCAGCATCTTGCTTAACTCTTCATCGTCTAATTTAGAGATCATCAAGCCGATGGTGCTGTTGAGCTCGTCAACCGTGCCCATGGCATTCATACGTTCATGGTTTTTGGCAATGCGCTCACCCCCGCTCAAGCCCGAAGTGCCGTCGTCGCCAGTGCGTGTATAAAGTTTGCTGAGTCTGTTTCCCATAACAAGTTCCGAAGAGATTATTGAGGTATTTATCTGTTTAGATGGCAGTGGTAATTCTTAACCCTGCTCAATTTGAGCTCGAATTATGCGATAGAGGAGGGCTAAATGGTGTGTTTTGCGCTGATTTACTCACCTATTTCGGTCTGTTTGGCGAGGTCTACTGCTACGCGCTGAGCCTATTCTGAGCCTATTGAAGGTTTGCCGCGCTAAATAGATCGTGGATTGGCAGTTCAATGGTGAAGGCCACGCCTTGACGATCATGCAAGTTACGCGCGAACACATCACCACCATGAAAGCTGGTGATCAGCTTAACCACGTATAACCCCATGCCTAAACGTGATTTTTGTGCGTCTTTTCGGCCCAGAGACACCAATGGCTCGAAGATGCGTTCGGCCATGCCGTGTGGCAGGCTCGAACCCTGATTGCTGACCTCAATCAACGCGCGATTCTGTTCACGGATCGCTCGGATCACAATCGGCGTGTTGGCGGCGGCAAAGTCCAAGGCGTTGTCGATCAATTTGTCCAGTGCTTGAGCGATGTAGTCGGGTGCGACGTCAACGATCAATGGTTTATGGTCTGTAATCAATTTAAACTTCTGGGATGGATTGCTGAATGCGTAGCCGTCAACATAACTCTCTAAAAGTTCAATTAAATCAATGGTTTCGCGCTCTTCGTCTTGCAAGGCTTGCTCAAGGTTTGCGGCCTCAGTCAGGTTTTGAAGAATCGCGCCGATGCGGTTTAAGCCATTTTTTGCCCGCTCCATGTACTTGCTGTCTGCCGCGCTTGCGTGTTCTCTAGACAAGTTGTGGAGGCTGGAATTGACCACATTTAGCGGGTTACTAACCTCGTGCGCCAAGGTGTCGGGCAAACCTTTCAAGTAGGTGGTGTACTGCGACAGACGCCCCAACATATTGCTCACACTGCGCGATAAATCACCAATCTCGTCACGCGATTTTTCTTCTTTGGGCAGACGTTGGTTAAGGATGCGTCCTTCGCGATCGATC
>CAZOIG010000032.1:0-4677 GCA_964579235.1 uncultured Gammaproteobacteria bacterium | reverse complement strand
ACACAAGTTACCCGAATCAACGCGACTTATGCTCAGCTTTGGCTGGTCTCGCTGCCAGAAACCCGAGTCCAGCCAGCCGTGCAAATCGTCTGGGACACCATTCTAGAGGAAGTAAGTGCGGCGTATGGTTAATGCCAGAGGTGGTTAGTAGGCATTAGTTTCTGGTGTTTACGCACCACCCTGTTTTGGACAGTGCTTCACTGCGACACCTTCGTTGGGACACCTTCGCTGCGACACCTTCGTTGGTTTTAGTGGCGGAAGTGACGCATGCCGGTGAAGACCATTGCCATCCCGGCTTCGTCGGCGGCAGCAATTACCTCTGCGTCGCGCATAGAACCACCGGGTTGAATAACAGCTGCGATTCCAACTTTCGCAGCATTGTCGATACCGTCCCTAAATGGAAAGAAGGCATCCGATGCCATGACGGAGCCTTTTACCTCTAAACCAGCGTGTTCCGCCTTGATCGCTGCGATGCGGGCCGAATTGACACGGCTCATTTGGCCAGCACCCACGCCAACCGTGAACCCATCTCTGGCATAAATAATCGCGTTCGACTTAACGAACTTCGCTACTTTCCAAGCGAATTCCAAATCTTGCATCTCTGCCGCGGTGGGTTGTCGCTGACTAACAACCTGCAGATCGTTATGAAGCAATAAATCGTTGTTTTGAACTAGCAGACCACCATTCACACGTTTGTATTCGAGTAGATTGCTATCGCTAGTTTTCCAAACTCCAGTTTCTAAAACCCGAACATTTTTCTTGGCTTTAAGAACGTTAGCGGCTTCATCGCTTATTTTGGGCGCAACGATAACTTCAACAAATTGTTGGTCGGTAATCGCTTGGGCGGTAGCACCATCGAGTTCTGCGTTGAATGCAATGATTCCCCCAAATGCTGATTCAGTATCGGTTGAGTAAGCTCGCTGATACGCGTCGAGGCAATTATCTGCCACAGCGACGCCACAGGGGTTTGCGTGCTTTACGATTACGCAGGCAACACCCTGATCAAACTGTTTGACGCACTCAATGGCTGCATCAGTGTCCGCAATGTTGTTATAAGACAACTCCTTGCCTTGTGTTTGCGTAGCACTGGATATACCGATTGGCGGTGTGCTTTCAACATAAAAAGCAGCACCTTGATGTGGGTTTTCACCGTAGCGCATGGTTTGTTTGTGCTCAAATTGAAGGTTAATGGTATTTGAAAATTCCGATTTTTCACCTTCGGCAGAAACTCTACCCAAATGGCTTGCTATTGCGCCGTCATACTGTGCGGTATGTTCGAATGCTCGAACCGCAAGTTCATAGCGAGTTGCATAGCTTAAACCGCCGTTTTTGATCTCATTGATAACGGTTGGATAGTCTTGAGCATTAACAACGATTGCAACGTCTTTATGGTTCTTCGCAGCTGAACGAACCATTGCAGGACCACCGATATCGATGTTTTCGATAGCGGTGGGTAAATCACAATTTGGATCAGCAATGGTCGCTTGGAATGGATAAAGGTTTACCACCACCATGTCGATCTGATCTATCCCATGCTCTTGCATTACGTCTTGATCGAGATCGCGACGACCTAAAATTCCGCCATGAATTTTAGGATGCAGTGTCTTTACTCGGCCCGCCATCATTTCGGGGAAACCAGTATGATCTGAAACCTCGGTTACGTTCAGACCAGCATCGCTCAGAAGCTTTGCGGTCCCGCCAGTGGAAAGAAGCGCAACGCCTAACTCAGACAGCTGCGTTGCAAAATCTACGATTCCAGATTTATCTGACACGCTGATGAGTGCGCGTTTTGGGGTAACAGAGTGGCTCATAATGTCTAAGAAGTCCTACAAAAGTTTGTACTGAGTCAATTTTTTCTTTAGCGTATTTCGATTGATTCCAAGCATTTCGGCCGCGTGAGTTTGGTTGCCGTCAGCTTGTTTCATTACTGCTGCAAGAAAGGGTCGTTCAACCTCTGCAATGAAAAATGCATGCAGATTGGCAGGTCGTTGACCGTTCATATCTTCAAAATATTGATTTATTGATTTGGTAACGCTTTCTGCCAACGAGGCCTTTGCTTTTTTGTTTTTTGGCATAGTAAAAAAGCTCGAATTAGGTTTTAGTGCGGTAGAACAAGAAGCTCTTGCGTTCTTATGCCACGGCTGTCCACGCGAGACGTTCTTCACGTGGTGCAAATAAAACAGCTTTCAGTAGTGATAGCTGGCGCGTGCAAGATTCCGTCGTTGAAATCTCAAGTCGAATGTCTTTTGGAGTGCTGTAATCCCAGTGTTGTAGATACCACTTAATGTGTTTTCTAGCGAATTTTATGCCCAAGCGATCACCGTAGAATTCATGGATTGCGCCTATATGTTCAAGAATAAGCGCGCTTTTTTCAAAGCGACTAGGTTCCCAGGTCACGTTGCCTGATTCGAGGAATTCAGCAACTTGTTTAAACAACCAAGGTTGACCCTGTGCTCCACGACCGATCATGACCGCGTCTGCATGAGTAAAGTCCAAAACGTATTTGGCCTTTTCGGGCGAATCAATATCTCCATTGGCGATAATAGGGATAGTCGTAGCAGCTTTGATTGCCTTGATTGTGTTGTACTCAATTTCACCGACAAAGCGGCATTGACGCGTTCGACCATGAACAGTAATCGCTTGGATGCCAGCCTGTTCCGCAATTTTGGCAATTTGAACACCATTGCGGTTCAGTGGGTCAGCACCCGTACGTATTTTGACTGTTACCGGAACGTCTACAGCTTTGACTACGCTGCTTAGAATCGAGTCGACCAGGGGTTCATCTGAGAGAAGCGCCGAACCAGCCGCTTTTTTGCAGACCTTTTTAGCTGGGCATCCCATGTTGATGTCGATAATTTGCGCTCCGTTGTCCACATTAAAACGAGCGGCTTCGGCTAATTGCTGTGGGTCGGTTCCGACAATTTGTACCACGCGCAAATCGGGTTCGTCGCGAAAGTCTAGGCGGAAACGACTCTTGGTTGAGTCGGCTAACTCAAGTTGGCTGGTGACCATTTCACTCACAACCATGCCCGCACCCATTTTTCGACAAATTTGCCTAAATGGTTTATCGCTTACACCAGCCATAGGCGCAGCGATCACAGGATTTTTTAACTGGTGTGGGCCGATTATCATCAACAGAAACTAAGTGGTAATGCAAAAGCGCGTTTTAACAAGCTAACCGCTCGCTAGTCATCTAAATGACTACAAAAGTATGGGCCAACTTGAAAAAAGCAGGTGCTTAAAAATTAAGCAGGACGAGATGATACCGATCGATAAAAATTTGGTAAAGCAGTTATCGATCAATAAGCGGGAAATTTACCGATATACACAAGTTTTTTGAAACCAAGAATGAGGTCGCCTTGAATGAGGTCGCCTTGACTTGGCTGAGTGCAACACCTAACGTTCAGGAGATTGCAGCATCTTTAACTCGAATCCAGTCGCTGCCTCAGGGAAGGTGAGAAGCTCAATGGTTATCTTTTTCAACTCATGTGGTCCGATACGTGCTTGAGTTGAGTTGTTAAACAAATAGTCTGTAGGTTCGAGTGCGCGTCGAGCGACAACTTTTGCAGTTTCGTCTGTCAGAGTTAACTCTAGCCAAGGCAGGGCTTGTTCAATGCTTGATCTATTCAAAAAGCTAACCCGTAATAGCGTGGTACTGGCCCTTGATGGATGCGGCTCCGACAATGCCGATACTAAAGCAATCCCATTTAAACTGCTGGGTCGAGGCAAAACGATTCCGTTCTGTTCCAACCAGTTAAGCGCTGGGGTGAAAACACTATTTAGCCCAGACATTAGGACGGGCGTTTTAATAACTGGCTCGAATTGCTTAATCCAAACCTGGTACAAGGCAGCAATCAATAGGCCGACTACAAGAAAAGCCTTGAACAAAAAACGAGCGATCGATTTGAAACCCATTTTTGGCCGACTGAAGCGACTGTCTGCTTCTAAGAATAGGTCATCATCTTCTTCGATGTCGGTATCCCAGCGAACCGGTGAATCATAAATAGCTTCGTCCGAATCCAGGTGCAGTGCGGTTTCTTCTTGCCAATCAATAGATCGAACCGAAGCAGGCACCGTGAAATCGTGTTGAGAAGATTTGGCTTCTATCTCTTCATCCAAACCATCAAGCGGATCGTAAATATCGTCAGCCTGACCGCTCTTTGGAGGGACGATCAATTGCTCATCAATTAACTGATCAATTTCGTTAATTAGTTCTTGATTATCTTTATTATCAACTAGATCTTGCGTGCCAAACTCTAGGTCTACACCATTGTCGTTGATCGACGGTTCTATGGTGCTAGAGTCGGTCTGGCCCATATCAGGTAAAGACAGCTCAGAGTCCTGTATTTGAAAATCAAATGTTGGGTTGCTGCGTTCAGAGCGGCGTTGAGCTCTGCGTTCCTTTTCAGGACTTTCTTCCGCCCGCTCTCTTCTTTCTAATTCAAGATCATTAGCGACTACTGAACTGGGAGAAGCAGTGAGACCATTTGAATCATTTTGCGTAGAGTTAACGTTCGCCTGTAATCTGCGCTTAGGTGAAGAACTGTCCGCGTCATTTAGTTGACTGGCCTGCTTTTCTGTTCCGCTTTGTTTAAGTTGCGCGTCTACGAGCGCTTCATCAACCCTTGTTTGAGCACTGTTCGAACTCGTTGAGGGCTTTTCCGAATCCCTTTGGCC
>CAZOIG010000031.1:0-2538 GCA_964579235.1 uncultured Gammaproteobacteria bacterium | reverse complement strand
AAGCGCAGCATCAACCATCCCGTCTTGCGATGGTTTTTAATGGCGCTAGTGGTTATGGCGATTGTAGTGGGCGCTATCGCGTATGAGTCGGGTAATATTCGCGGTGGGTCGCTGGGTGTAGTAACCCTATTAGAACGATATTTTGTTGCTCACTTTGAAGAAGCGCCAATCTCAATTAGCCTAATCGCGATTTTGCTGATTACCGTTCTCGCGGGTAGTTTGCTGATGTTTGGGCGTTACGAGGTCATGCAACGCGCGCTACTCGCTCTGGTGGTGGTGATGAGTGTCACCTTTGTAGGTACGGCCGTGTTGGTCGTTGAGTCTTGGGCGGATGTTTTGAGTGGATTGCTGGTCCCGAGCTTGCCAGAAGGATCGATAGTGTTGGTAGTCGCGCTTATTGGTACAACAATTGTGCCCTACAATTTGTTTTTGCACTCTGATTTGGTACGACAAAAGTGGCGTTCGGTTGATGACATGCCCGACATTCGTTTTGACACGCTGCTGTCGATTGGTATTGGCGGACTTATTTCCGCAGCCATAGTGATTTGTGCGGCAGCCATCCCCGATGGGCAACTTACTTCTGCGAGCGATCTAGCGCTTGGGTTGAGCCCTCTATTGGGCGACTTTGCGTTGATTATGATCGCGGTTGGGCTGTTTGCCGCTGGCTTGACCTCCGCGATCACTGCACCCATTGCTGCTACCTTGGTACTGGCCAGCTTATTTAATTGGTCTGGTGATCTCGGTTCGTTTAAGCATCGACTTAGCTGTCTAGTCGTGTTGTTGATTGGAACCGGTATAGCCGCTTTGCAGATTAACGCGATCGAACTCATTAAGATTGCTCAGTTTGCGAATGGGCTGGTCCTGCCTTTTGCCGTTGTATTTTTGTGGTACGCGGCAAACCAAACTCAACTGTTGGGCGAGTATGTAAATCGTCGGTGGCAAAATGTCGTCACACTGTTTATTTTGTTCCTCGTTTTGGGCTTAGGCTTACGCGGTGTTTTGAAAGCGTTTGCCTAAGGAGAGTATCTGGACAGTGCTTGCTTGAATGGTGTGCTACTCAACCTTTGGAGTACCAAACATTACCGACCAATACGCGCCTTGTTGGCCTATGCCTATCTCGGTATAGCTTGGGTTGAATATGTTTTTGCAGTGCGATGCGCTGTTGAGCCAAAGGCTAAACAGTTGCGCTTGACTAACATTGGCCTTAGCAATGTTTTCAGCAATAGCGTCATACGCGTAATCAACAGTTTTGGCTCGGCGTTTAAGCGACCTACCATGTGAAAGCGTGTCTTGGTCTGCCATCCAATCAGCTTGATCTTGTGCCGACTCTGCAAGTTGTTGATTCCAATTGAGAGCGGGTTTGGAGCCCGATGTTGGGGCACAGGCGAGAGTCTGTTCGCTGGGCGACATTGAGCGCGCCTGATTATGCAACGTTACGAGACGCTCAAAATCGCCAGCAACCTCCGCTTCGCTCAATTGGGTATCTTCGGCGCATGCACTGATAAGCAAAGCAGACAGCCCAGCCACTAACACCCAAGTCCTTAAGCCTGATCGCCCCCGCGCAATATTCGGTGAATTTTTCAAATGACTTCTAGCGGTGTTGATCCAGCATAATCAGATTGCCATCTGGGTCAGCCAAGACGCAGCTTGCTGGCCCAGAGCTGTCTTCATCAGCTTCAACTTGAAGCTCTAGCCCATTCGCTTTGAGTGATTTTTGGATGTCTCTTACGTCATCGAAGGGGTCAACGTTCGCACCGTTAGTATCCCAGCCAGGATTAAACGTCATAATATTATTTTCGAACATACCCTGAAACAGCCCAATGACTGAGTCACCATTTTTGAGAATCGCCCAGTTATGTTCAGTTTGATCATGAAATACACTAAACCCAAGTTTAGTGTAGAAATCGATCGATGCGGATAAGTCTTTCACCGCAAGGCTGTTGGAAAATCCACCTAGATTCATCAGAGTCACCTCATATGTTATTTTAACGCTTGAGTTTAGGTTAGCACGCTTGGGGTATTTCAGGGAATTCACAGCGTACTTGTATGATTTACTCACAATAATAATAAGAAATAGGCGGTGTCGATCATAGATCAAACTTGCCTCAATAAGACAAACACCAACCAAAGGACCCAATATTATGACCAACACTGGCAGCGAGACACCAGTTGTCTCAATTATTGAACATTTCTATAAATGGGAAAAAAACGAACCGAACCGTCCGTTTTTGAGGCAGCCGTTTGGCGACACATGGAAGGTAATCACCTTCGCTGAGGCCGGTGCGCAGGCGCGCTCTATTTTAACCGCCTTACAAAACAAAGGCCTAAAGCCTGGTGATCATATTGGTATTTATTCTAAAAATTGTTCTCACTGGATCATGGCTGACCTTGCGATCCTGATGGGCGGGTATGTATCGGTTCCGTTTTACGCTAGCTTGCCAAAGGATCAGTTGGCTCAAGTGATTGAATTAGGTGATCTCAAGGCGATGTTTATTGGCCGCTTGGATAAATGGGGCGACCGCGCTGAAGCCATCCCTG
>CAZOIG010000030.1:0-1748 GCA_964579235.1 uncultured Gammaproteobacteria bacterium | reverse complement strand
AACTCAAACGACAAATCCTTGGCGCAGCGCTCATGGGGCCAGGCGCAATTCTCGCCGTTGGATGCAGCGTTGGTCAAGGCGTGTCTGCCTTCAGCACTCTGGCGTACAGCGCGCCGGTTGCCTTCATCGCGATATTCTTGGGCGCGGCGCTAGGGCTGAGACAGCTGATTTCGGGGTTTGCACCTGCTGAATAACAGCTTTCAAAATTTGATGCGGCGGTATCGGAAGATATCCGAGAGCGCGTAACGCTCTCGGGATCCATAAACTCAGTCGTTAGGGTTTTATATACGTGTAACCCTGCTGCTGCAGGTAAGACAGCTCTGCAACACCTGACGGAACGATGTCCTCCTCCCAGGTATCATACAAATCGTCAGAATAGCTGATTTTGCGTCCCTTCAACGTATTATTGCATACATGGAAATTCACGTTCTGCCCCTTAAGCGACGCAATCGCTGTCTGCAGTTTTTCGTCATCTTTGGCTGTCATCAGAACGCCCAGCCCATTACCGTGAAGCACTACTTTTACTTCAAGGTTTTCGGCACCCACTGCGTTTATGTGGTTCTGAATATTTCGCATTGCGCCCCTGTATTTCTTCGACTCCGGACCACCGTCGTAGTTTATGTGATATACAACTTTTTGTTTCCCATACCGTTCGGACGCTTCAAGCGACGTGAAACTAGCTGTGATCATCACAAAGGCTACCGCCAGCATACAAACCAATCTGAACATTTTTTTCCTCCCTATTGATTGCGTACATAATCATATACGAATAATAGAATTTTAACAAAGATCGCATTTTTGAAGAGTTACACCTGAAGAGTGCGTTCAGCCCATAACTGGAAAGGAACTCGTCGCGCTCTTTCTTGAAAGCACTAATGACTCATCGTTGCTGCTTAGACAGCACACCAGCGTGAAACCCAATAATACTACATTTACGATTGACGTTTGACTGACAGGCGCAAAACACTCCCGACATGAATGATACGAACAATTCTCGGCATACGTCGCTTGTGCTACTAGTAGCACTTCAGACCGGAATTTCGGCTGCAGGTCTCGTTGTCGAGATCGTTGCTGCTCGAATGATCGCGCCCTATGTCGGAATGAGCCTCTATACATGGACCGCAATTATCGCGATAGTGCTTGCCGGTTTTTCGGTTGGTCATTGGTGGGGTGGACGACTGGCAGCGTTAGACAACAAAAGAGCGTTGACACGCGTCGCTTGGACTTTGATTGCGGCCGCACTCTTTACCGCGTCCGCCAGTTTTGTACTGCGACAAGTGGCTAGCCCTGTATTGCAGGCATTCTCAGAGCCGTTGACGGCCATATCGACAATAACTTTCGCAGCATTTTTCCTACCGTCACTCTTCGCTGGCGTTCCCGCACCAGTACTCGCAGTTGTCGCTATGCGCGGGCGCAACCAATCTGAGCAAGCATTGGGGGTTATGTTTGCAGCCGGCGCAGTTGGTGCAATCGTTGGAACTTTGATGGCAGGGTTCGTCTTCATATCCTGGCTCGGATCAGAAATAACGCTTCAATTGATGGCGGTCTTTTATGCCATCGCAGCAGCAGTTGTATTTGGAATAGCACGTGCCGCTCCAGCAACGCTGGGCAGCGCCGCTTGCGTCACCGCACTCGTATTCTTGATGGGCTGGAATACTTTAAGTACGCCAAAAGTTTGTGACGTCGAAAGTAGTTACTATTGCATCCGGACCGAGGTGCTCGACAACAACGCCCAAGGCCTGGTCCAC
>CAZOIG010000029.1:0-2921 GCA_964579235.1 uncultured Gammaproteobacteria bacterium | reverse complement strand
TTTATTGCAGCAATAAAAATAGAGCTCCACTGCCCCGAATAATGTACAAACGCAGAAAGCGTTGTTGCGAAACAGCCATTCTAAACGTGTCTAAATTATCGACCAGCTTGCGATTGGCTGACACGATGATGTCGTTGGGTCTTAAGCCTTCGTTCCATGCCGGACTACCGCGCTCAACCTCGGCAACTAAAATACCACCCTCGGGAGAGTATTCGGCCAGCTCACCATCAAGCTCACTGAACGTTGCGCCTGTCAGCCGGCTGTTCATCGACGCTCCAACTCGCGCATCCTGTACGGGATTAACGACGGTGGTGCTCACCTGTTTGATTTCCCCGTCGCGCAAGATCTCAAGATTTAGTTCGTCGCCAATCGGCAGAAGACCGATAACGGTATTCAACTCAGAACCTTGGTTGATCTTGCGACCATTCGCAGAAACCACCACGTCACCCGCACGCAGCCCGGCTTTATCGGCCATGGAGTTCTTATTCACTAATGTAATCACCGCGCCGCGTCGTGCCTCAATGCCAAACGCATCAGCAAGGCTAGGGGTTAAGTCTTGAATACGAACCCCTAAACGGCCTCGTTGCACCACACCATATTCAACCAACTGCTGCTTGATTTGCACCGCCATGTTGATCGGTATGGAAAAGCCAATACCAACATTACCACCACTCGGAGCAACAATGGCGGTATTGATGCCGACTAATTCGCCACGCAAATTCACCAGAGCCCCGCCCGAATTACCCGGGTTAATGGACGCATCGGTTTGAATGAAGTCCTCGTAGTTTTCTATGCCTAAGCCAGAGCGACCTAGCGCGCTTACAATACCCGAAGTAACGGTTTGTCTTAAGCCAAACGGGTTGCCGATAGCAACAACGAAGTCACCGACTCTTAATTCGTCGGAGTTGCCCAAAGGAATTTCTTTGAGGTCAGCCAAATCAACTTGAATTACCGCCACATCGGAATCTTTGTCTGCGCCAATCACATTCGCTTGAGCTTCAACGCCATTTTGCAAAGTGACGGTAATCTTATCCGCGCCCTGAATAACGTGAGCATTCGTTAAGATCAGCCCAGCATCGGCGTCAAACACAACGCCTGAGCCAAGACCCTGACGCTTACGCTTTTGTTGATAAGAGCGCTGACCAAAAAAGCGATTGAAGAACGGATCGTCAAAGAAAGGATCTGCGCGGCGCCGAACCCGTACTTCAGACTCTGTAGAAATATTCACCACGGACCCCTCAATGCGTTCAAGCATGGGCGCCAAAGACGGAAGCGGTTGCCCGTCGACAGCGGCAGGTAGGGTGGCAGAAGCCGGTGCACTTATACTGCCCAAGAGCACCAAAAAGGCTATCGCGCACTTCATGCGGATGGGAAGCAATACTCGTTTTAACGAAACAAAATCAATCATTGGTCTAGTCAATACTCATCGTTGCTTATTTGCGACGCCATGTGGGACATGGCCCGTGGGTACATGTTCTCTTGCGGAATCACAATGACCTTGTTGATCATCAAAGAATATATCCGCGCCGAATGTGGCAAGAAACTCGCCTTTATCGAGCCCACCCAAGAAAACCGCTTCATCGATCCGAATATTCCAGGCACGTAATGTGCGAATAACTCTCTCGTGTGCGGGTGCGGCTCGCGCCGTTACGATGGCGGTCCGAATCGGCGATTCGTCTACCGGGAACTCTGCTTGAAGCCGATGTAAAGCCGCCAACATATTGCGGAACGGCCCACCCGGTAGCGGTGTTTTAGCCGACGCCACTTCGTGCTTTGAGAATTCCACCAAGCCCTTACTCTTATACACTTGCTCGGCCTGATCTGAAAACACAACCGCGTCTCCATCAAAGGCAATGCACAACTGGTCGGCTCGTTCTCCAGTAACTGATTTCTTAGACGGCAGCATAGTCGCCGCGGCAAACCCTGCCTCAAGAGTACTTGCCACATCGCTCGGGTCGTTGGACAAAAATACGTCTGCCCCAAACGGTTTTACATAGCGAAAAGGGCTACTACCGCTGGTGAACGCCGCCCGAGTAATCGGTAGGTCGTGCTCTTGAATTGAGTTAAAGACTCGCAAGCCCGTATCCGCCGAATTCCGCGAAAGCAGAACCACCTCAACTCGCTCGCGTGGCGTACCTAGAGTGTTTAGCCGCAAAAGTTTTTGCACCAAGGGAAAGGCCGTGCCCGGTTTAAGCGGCTCGTTTTCTCGCTCAATTTGATACTGGCAATACGCATCTACACCCTGCTCAACATAAACTTGATGACTTGCTTGCAAGTCAAACAGCGCGCGCGAAGATATCGCAACAACTAGTTTTTCAGGTGCTTGGGTAGACATAATTCTCTCGTGTTTGCCAAATAACGGCAGCTCATCACAAATCCGGCGCTTGAATTAAGAGCTCTTCGGCGCTTTTCAAGGTTCAAGCGATACAAAATGTAATTCGCGGTCGTTGAGTCTACCAACGCTGACGGGCGCAATTTGTAAGCTAACAAACAATTTAGCTTAAAGTTTGACGCATAATTTGGTCATAAATCGGCCCGACTTGGCTGATTCATTGATAAGTCAGCTCGGGTCGATACCCTTGTTGCGTCTTGCAGAACGCAATAACACTGGCCGCATCTTCTTCAAACGTGGCCATTGGGTCTCTTGGTTCTGTAAACGTAAAGGTCTTATTACCAAAATGTGGCCCGGCCACAACAATCTTAATGCCGGCCTTTTTGGCTAAATGGTAATAGCCACTTTTTAATTTGGGCTGAAAGCTCCGTGTACCTTCGGGCGTAATTAGAGCATGCAATTGGTCTTGCTCATCAAAGGCTGCGGCCATCGCCTCAGTGAAATTAGTGTTCTCTCGACGATTTACGGCAACTAAGCCCAACCACTGGCACACATAATTGATTGGCCATACAAAAAAAACGTCTTTAAC
>CAZOIG010000028.1:0-2156 GCA_964579235.1 uncultured Gammaproteobacteria bacterium | reverse complement strand
CCGCGGTGAAGTGGCCGAAGTCATCCTCAATCAACTGTTCCAGCAAACGCAGCTGCAAACAGTATTTGGCATTAACACGGTTGCCTTAATCGATAACCAGCCAAGACTCTTCAACTTGAAGGAGTTGTTACAGGAGTTTATCAAGCACCGACGCGAAGTGGTTACCCGCAGAACGATTTTCAACCTTCGAAAAGCGCGTGCTCGTGCCCACATCCTTGAGGGTTTAGCGATTGCTTTGAGCAATATTGACGAGATGATCGAGCTCATTAAGCAATCGTCGACTCCCGCTATCGCGAAACAGGCGTTGCTTGATCGTGAGTGGCAGGCCGGCGTTGTCGCAGAGCTGATTGCGCGCGCAGGTTCTGAATCCTCCAAGCCTATTGGGCTTGATCCGAACTTGGGCATGCATGACGGTATCTACCGTCTGTCTGAGGAGCAAGCTCAGGCGATTCTTGAGTTGCGACTCAACAGGCTAACTGGCTTAGAGCAAGACAAGATTCGTGATGAATACGGCGAAATGCTGTTGCGCATCGCTGAATACATAGAAATTCTGGAAAACACAGACCGCTTGATGGAAGTGATTCGAGAAGAGTTAGAGGCGATCAAAGAAGAGTATGGCGATGAACGTCGCACCGAGATTATCGACCAGAAGATGGACCTTACTCTGGAAGATATGATTGCCGAAGAAGACCTTGTGGTTACGCTCTCACATGAGGGTTATGCAAAGTCTCAGCCGTTAAGCGACTATCGCGCGCAGCGACGTGGTGGTAAAGGTAAAAGTGCGACCAAAACCAAGGACGAGGATTTCGTTGAGCGTATGTTCGTGGCGAACACGCATGACACTATTTTGTGTTTTTCAGACAATGGCAAAGTCTATTGGCTGAAAGTCTATGAGCTGCCGCAAGCGGGTCGTAATGCGCGCGGCAAACCGATTGTCAACTTGCTACCACTAGAAGACGGTGAGCACATCACCGCAATTCTTGCCGTAAAGGAATTTACTGAAGGGCAGTACGTGTTCATGGCGACCAGTGATGGTACGGTTAAGAAAACCTCTTTGATGGATTTCTCTAGACCAAGAGCCAACGGCATTATCGCTATCGACCTAGTTGATAATAATGAGCTTGTTGGAGTTGGCCTGACAAGCGGTAACGCCAACGTTATGTTGTTTTCAACCTCTGGCAAGGCAATTAGATTCAACGAGGAAGACGTACGCGTTATGGGCCGTACGGCGCGAGGCGTAAGAGGCATTAAAGTGGCGAATGACCACAGCGTAAACGCGATGCTGATTTGTGATGCTAACAATGAGTCCTCAGCGGTGCTCACCGTTACCGAAAATGGTTTTGGCAAACGCACTTTGCTCAGTGAATACAACGTGCAAGGCCGAGGTGGTCAAGGCGTTATCTCTATCATTACCAATGAGCGTAATGGTAATGCGGTCGGTGCGATACTCGTGGATGACTCAGACGAAGCTATGCTGATTACCAACGGCGGCACTCTGGTACGCACTCGGGTCGGTGAGGTGTCTATCGTAGGCCGCAACACGCAAGGGGTTAAAGTGATTGGTGTCAGCGAAGGTGAACAGTTAATCAGCGTAGAAAAAGTCGCTGAGTCTGATGAAGACGAGGCTGAGGAAGCCCCAGAAGCGCCTTCTGAGTCTGACAGTTCTGCGGAGTAAAACGCGCTTAAACTGTTAAAGATCAAGTACAAGTAGCTACGAAGCCGACTGGACGCAACAGTATTTGGGCTAGTTCTGCGCGCAATGGGAGCGACTGGGCAAGGCCAAGGAGCTTTTCTCAAGGCTCAATCGTTCGGTTTTGCGTTTTCTGTGTAACAGTTATACAGGCCAGAGAAGCCTTTTCTACTGCCATGCGACAATTTCTATTTTATCTACTTCTTTTTTGCTCTGTTAGCTTTGGTTTCAGCGCCCCAAGTTTTGCTGGGGCGCACAGCGTCGCGCTACCGGAGGACGTGCGCGTAAAGCTCGAGCCGCTTAGATCAAGTTTCTCGGAGACCGATTCGATTTTGCTGAAGCTAACGTACACCAACGTTGGTTCACGAGAAGTCCGGCTGCTGCAATGGGAGTTAGGGCTGAATGGTCGCATTGACGAAGATGTTTTATTAGTAACCCTAGATGGCGAAGAGTTGGACTATAGAGG
>CAZOIG010000027.1:0-2628 GCA_964579235.1 uncultured Gammaproteobacteria bacterium | reverse complement strand
TCAGAGCGGAAAACGTGGAGATTAAAATCATTAACTCAAACGAGCCGACCAAACCTTTACTGCTGTTGCTCAAAACCAAGGCAGTGGCAATGAAACTAGCAAGCAGTAAAGCGGGCTTTGGCGAATTCTCGCTGGAGCCGCGATGCTGCGACATAGCTCTAGGAAACAAGCCTTCGTTGGCGCCCGTTGCAGGAATCGATCCGGATAAGAACACGCACGCATTGAGCGCACCGCCAATCGCAAACAAAGCCCCAAGGCCAACTACAATTTCGCCCCAGCCGCCCAATAAGACCTGAGCGGCATCCACAAATGGATGAGGAGACTCGGCGAGTTGCGCCAGTGGAATTACCGCCATGACGCCCGCTAAGGCAATCACGTAAACGGCGGTGGCTGAAAGGGTCCCCCAAAATAGCGCTAAGGGAATGGTTCGCTCAGGATCACGCGTTTCACCAGCCGGGATACTGGCCGCCTCAATACCAATGTACGCCCACATAATCAACAGCATGATACCAGCCAACATGGGCAGTATAGCCTGTTCTGGCGGTTCTGCAGCGGTGATGGTTGATACGTCGCCAAGCGTTAAACCTAATAGGCCAATAAGCAACAATGGGATGATCTTGAGCCAAGTGGTCACCAATTGTAGAAAGCTGGCTTGCTGAGTGCCTAACCAACTCACGGCAGTAAACGCCCAAATAATGCCAATAGCCGTGACGGTTGTGAGCATTGGGCTGCTATTCACAAGAGGCAAAAATACCTCAAGGTAGCCCACCAAAGACAATGCGATCGCCGCCACTGCGACCACCAAAGACACCCAGTAGCCCCAAGCGACAATCATCGCTGGAATCAAACCAAAGGCATCAAATACATAGGCTTGCGGACCACCAGCGCGGGCCTTTCGCGACGCCATATAGCTAATGGAAAACACCAAACTCAGGGCGCCGACCGCGGTCAAACCCCACGCCACAAAACTATAGCCGCCGTATGGCGCCAACAAGGTGGGCAAGGTAAAGATGCCCGAACCGATCATCATGCCCACTACCAAAGCCCATGCGCGCCAAAATCCGATGACCATAAACTTAAGCCGCGTAGTGCTCGAGAATTTGCAGCAGGCGTTGGTCTTGCCAAGAATCGAAACGCCAATTGCTTAAATAACCGCAATGACCACCGTGTTCGGTAATCACAATTTGCAGGTTCTCACTGCGCTCGATTAAATCAACGCCTTGCACTGGAATAATCATGTCATCCTTTGCGAAATGCAGATAGCAAGGGCAAATTGTATCGCTGAGTCGATCGCCCACAATCGCATAGGCATCAAAATAGGCACTGAGCTGCTTGAACGCCGTGTAGTGAGGAATAATGCCCTGATTCATCTCGTCCAAGGTCTTATAGTCGGTGAGCAGCTCAAGCGGATACCGCTCGGGGAAGTGTTTGTTTTTGAGGCGCAAAGAACGCTTCCATTTGCGCACAAAATAATAGCTATAGAGCCAATTACGCGGTTCGACCAAAGCCGAATTCGCGAGCTCGGCATGCACCACGGGGCAAAACGCCGTCACGCTGGCCAGCTTAATAGCGTGATCATGGGCAGACGCCGCTACTCGAAGGCAAAAGTTGCCGCCTAAGGAAAAACCCGCCAAGTGATAGCAAGGATAGTCGTGTTGAGCTTGAATCGCCTCCACCGCCAACACGATCTCCTCTAGCAAAGTGGAATTAAATGCGTCCTCATTCAGGTGGTGCGAATTGCCGTGGTCGCGCATATTCAAGCGCATCACATCGTAACCAGCCGCCAACAATGATGAAGTTGCCGACAGCATGTATGACGAAACTTCACTGCCCTCCCAGCCGTGAATCAGAATAACCAAGGTGTTTTTGTCTGCGCTCGAACCACTATGGTAGTCAGCAGCGCGGTTGTGATAACACAGTAAGCGCACCTCGTCGGCAACGGTCAAAGTGTGTTCTTGGGCGCTCTCGCTGAGCGCACGCTTAACCGCTGAGAGCCTTATGCGACGCGGGCCCACGCTCGACAATATGGTTTGCAAGTGCTTGTTTGCTAGGCCAAACGGTGGCTCGAAAGGTGGAGGGGTAATTAACATAAACGACGCGCAAAATTGATCCAAAAAGCCTGTTATGCGCCGAGCTATCCGGCGCTAAGGCACAAGAGCTGAAGTCTAGCATTATTCGACTGAGTTGGAGATAGTTGTGCTCACCGCTGCCCTGCTGATGTTGAGTTTTGCATTGTTTTCGAATGTTGGTGTACGCCTCAAACTCATTCCTGATTTAACAGAAGTTTATAGTCATTTCTTAATAATTGGCTTAACAGCCCGCTTTGAGGTGATAATATTTCGCATAACCTTCTAGACCACTTATTACTGGCATCAGCATGCAATTACGCGCCCACACACAGACATTTAATCTCGTCAGCCGAATCGCTCAATTTAGTCGTCGCGCCTTTGCCTTACTACTCATTGGTTTAGCCTGCGCTAACGGTAGTGCTCTGGCCAAAGACTACAAAGTCGAAGCGATTGTGTTCAAACAATTGAATCCTGGTGCCGCGGCGGAGAACCACAAGTACACGCCACCTAGCGTACCCACCTCACCCAGCGAAACCTGGCAACAGCCGGCGTCTATGCT